>JAUHZM010000171.1 GCA_030426005.1 Gammaproteobacteria bacterium | reverse complement strand
TCTGATGCCAGAAAATGGCCGCAAAGCCAGTATCATCGACGCGCAAATCGCCTACCGCTGGCTGCTCAAACACGGTATCACTGGTGTTGAGCCACTTGATACACTGATGGTCGCCGGTGACTCTGCCGGTGGTAATTTAACGCTGATGCTCTCGAGTTGGAGCAAAACACACACTGACCGACAACCGGATGCCGTGATTGCCTTTTCGCCCTCGACCGACATGACACTGGTGTCACCAACCATCAAATCCAATCGTCTCACGGACCTGATGCTGGGCGAAGGTCTAGGGCTACTGAGCCGCCTGCCTGCCGTTGCACGAGCATGGGTTGGCTTGGCAACGCTGCGCATGAACCCGGCTAATCCGTTGGCGTCACCCGTGTTTGGTGATCTGAGTGAATTGCCCCCAACCCTGATCCATGCCAGCAGTAATGAAATGCTCCTAGGCGAAGCGATCCGCTACACCAATCGCGCCAAAGCACAGGGCTCAGACGTCACACTTCAGGTCTGGAAAGACCAGATACACGATTGGCATTTATTCAATATGGGCTACGGCTCGGCCAACCATGCCTGGCAGGAAGTGGAAAAATTTATTAACAAGGTGGCGCCAGTCGCGGTGCTTGACGCCCCCAAAGTGGCTAATCAGTAAACGACGGTTTGCGGTTCTGCATGGCCGCCATCACTGCTTCGATTTGATTCGGCGTGCCGATAATTTCGTCCTGTGCCGCAGATTCCGTGAGTAGGCCTTCGGCTTCAGACTGATAATAACTGCGATCAATAATTTGCTTAGAAGCTCGAATGGCGTCGGGATTTTTGTCCACAATTTGTGCCGCTACAGCCATGGCATGGGCCACTGGATCGTCGACAATCTCAGTGACAAAGCCCCACTCTTTGGCTTGCTCGGCAGAAAAGATTTTTGCCGTATACGTCAGTTCACGAATGATGTCGTCGCGTACCATATGCCGCATTATTTGCGTGCTGCTCATATCGGGCACGATGCCCCACTTAAGCTCCAAAATGGAATAACGACTGCTCGCACTGGCATAGCGAAAATCCGCACCCAGCGCAATTTGGAGGCCGCCACCCAAGGCCACACCATCAATCGCAGCGATCACCGGCATGGGCAGCTTTCGCCACATCCAGGCGGCGTACTGTGGCGCATTCGCAATACCATGGGTTCGCTTAGATAGTCCGCCTGCGGTCGCCGTTTGTGGTGCGTCGTCTGACTGCGGCGACAACATTGCGCTGAAATTAGATTTATCTAGACCCGCACAGAAGTTATCCCCAGCGCCTGACAGCACCACCACGCGAATTGATTTGTCAGCGCGCAACGCCTCTTCAAGCTTAGGGATCGCCGCAAACATTTCTGGATCAAGCGCGTTCATTTTTTCTGGACGGCTTAACTGCACGTGGGCTATGTGGTCTTCAACATCTAAACTAATTCGGTCATTTATCATAATCATACTTCTCGTGTAATGGAGCCTGCCGTCAGCTTGGTGTTGTCGGCTCACGGTCGAATAACATTAAGATCGGCGGCAAAATCAAAAAATCAAATATCAGTGCAATGATAATCGTAATGGCAGTCAGCGACCCTGACATCGCGTTCAGGTTAAAGTCCGAGGTGGCCAACACCCCAAAGCCAAAAGCCAGTACCACCGTCGTCACAATCAAGGCTGAGCCGACATTTTCAAATGCATAGTGGATCGCGGCTTCTGGACTCAAGCCCTTGATCTGTCGAGCGCGCCGATACTTGGAAATAAAATGCACCGTGTCATCCACCAAAATACCCAGCGAAATACTGAACACCGCGGCCACTACCATATACACCTGACCAATGAACAGCCCCCATAAGCCAAATGCCATAAACGCTGGAATCGCATTGGGAATCATACTGATCAGGGCGTACCGAAATGAGCGCAAGGCAATCAGAATCGTGATGGTAACACCAATAATCGCAAACAGGCCGCCCCATAACATGGAACGGATGTTATTGGCACCGATATGCGCGAACATTAAACTCACACTGGAACCAGGCTCCACTGATGGCTGATAATTTGTTTTCAGCCACTGGTGCGAGCGTTCTGCCAGGTCGATCAGCTCCAGGTTGGTCATTTTCTGCGTCATCACGCTGACCTTGGTGGCGGACTTGTCGAGGTTGAGCTGATTATTTAGGTCTAGGCCATAGGGCAGCGACATTTCGTACATGAGATTGTACTGCGCCGCCAGATCGGCGCGCTCTGGAATAGCGTAGTAGGCTGGATCGTCACCATTCATACTGCGATTCAGACGTTTGATTACATCCACATAGGAGCCAACATGCACTACGTATGGCTGCGCTTCCAGAAAGCGACTAAACTCGTCGAGCGTGGTGAGAAAGCCCGGGTCGCTGACACAGGAGGCTGCCCCACAATCCAAGGTAAAGTTGATGTCTTTTACGCCCGGCAAGTACTTAATGGAAAACTCCATCGACTCTCGAAACGGCACGCCGCGTTGAAAGTATGCAATAGGGTCGTCATCCAATTGGTTACGTGGCAAAAAGGAGATCAGTAGCGCAGCACTCAGCACACTCACGATCAGTGCTTTATGCCGATTCGCCACCACCCAATGTGCGTAGCGCGTCATCCAACGCTGTTTATCTGCCACCATCTTGCCCTTGCGCGTTATCAGCATCACCACGGCAGGCAGCAAGGTAAAGGTAAGTACCATGGCCCACATCACGCCAATCGCCGTCATATTGCCCAGCTCAACGAAGGGCGGCGAGATCGAAAAGTTCAAGGTGAGAAAGCCCACCGCTGTGGTGATACTGGTGAGTATGATCGGTTGCAAATTAAGCCGCAGACTCTCGGCCATGGCCTCTACGGGCGTCATCTTCTCACCTAAACCGCGTAAGTAGACTGACAGTAAATGGACCGCGTCGCAGACAGCGATGGTCAACACGATGGTTGGGGTCATTACGTTAACGGTATTGATTGGGTAGCCAATCCAGCCAGCGCTGCCGACCGCCGCGATGCTGGCGCAGGCGATTACCAACAGGGTGGCCACCACGCTCCCGACTGAGCGGAAAAAGAAGATCAGCAACAGCATAATCACCAGATACATCAATGGCACTAATGAAGATGCATCGCGTTGCGCCGACTCATTAAACGAATTGGTAATCATCGACACGCCGGCAATGTGCATTTCCAGCTCTGGGTAGCGGGATTGAAAATCGCGTACCGCTGCACGTCCGAATTCTACTATCTCTGGATGCGAGGCATCACGCTCAGCGCGTTGTGCCTTTTGCGTTTCTAGGTCTGCTGTTTTATCGACTTCTGGCGGCAACTCCAAGTTGATATTTACCAGTGCGGTTTTGCCATCCGCCGACACCATGCGATTGACCAACTGCTTCTCACTCAGGGCAATGCGCTTTACCTTGGCAATTTTAGCGTCGTCGAGATCGGCCGGATCCAGCACCAGGTCTTCTACCAGCAAATCGTCGCCATCGGCTTCGGTGTGCTGGAAATTGGTGATGGAGTCGACCCGCATTACGAATGGCGTTTGCCATGCGTGTTCAGTCAGTTCATAAATCGCGGTCAGGCTTCGCGGGTTAAATAGATCGCCTTCCTTGGGACGCAGTAAAATAGCTAAGTTGTCGGTACTGGTATAGGTATCTTGGATTGCTTCGTGCGCGACAAGTTGCGGCTCATCCTCTTCAAAATAAATTTTGTAATCAGACTCGAGAAATAAATCACGAGCGCCGAATCCAAGTACAGCGGTTAGCAACACGCTGAGAATGGCGAGCCAATGTCGCCAACGCAGCAAAAACTCAGTCAATTTTTGTTCCATCGTGTTTTTGGGCAGGGCAGTATTCTCCGTGAACTCCGCAAGATATCATAAAGTCATGTCGACAAAGCCAATCGGATTAAATATTTTAACTTTATCCACACTCTGATTACGGCATAATCCGATCCAGCGGAAACACCCAATTAACCATCGAGAAATAAAATGGAAGAAGCCTACAAAAAAATTATCGAAGCCTGCGGCGAAGACCTAACACGGCCGGGACTGGTTGACACGCCAAAACGTGCCGCCAAGGCCATGAAGTTCCTGACCCGTGGCTACGAACAAAAGCTGGACGAGGTGATCAACAATGCCCTATTCCCTTCCGACTCTCGTGAAATGGTGATTGTGAAGGACATCGAATTGTATTCCATGTGCGAACATCATTTGCTGCCGTTTATTGGGCGTGCACACGTGGCGTATATTCCGAACGGCAAAGTGCTAGGGCTGTCTAAAATAGCACGTATCGTTGATATGTACGCTCGCCGCATGCAGATCCAGGAACAGTTAACCACTGAGATTGCGGAGACCATCCAGCAGGTTACTGAAGCCGAAGGTGTGGCTGTGGTGATTGAAGCGAAACATATGTGCATGATGATGCGCGGCGTTGAAAAACAAAATTCCTCGATGAAGACCTCGTCGATGCTGGGTATTTTTCGCACCAACCAATCAACCCGCTCTGAGTTCTTATCGCTGATTCACGGCTAATTTTAAACAATTGGTAAAAATCACCTGCTCGGGTGAGGCGCACGCGAGCTTGCCTCGATACTATTTATCTCGACAGGGACACCTGGAAGTGTCTTCAGTAAGTAATTGCTGATGGTTCAAGGAGAACAACTCTGTCGTTGAGTGTGGCCCCACCATAAGAGACCGCATTCGGGTTATAGGTTGCTACCCCTGCTCCAAGGATTGTCCGAAGGTAGCAACCTATTTCCGCCCGACTTCCAGCTACCGGTATTGATCAATATTGATCTTGCGACTGTTGTCGTTGGCCTTGACGACCGCCGCCAGCATGGCGTCCAACTGCTCACGCGTAAAAACGCGTCCATTTAGAATCACCGACTCAATCGTTTTGGTGTTTTCGATCGCTACCAATGGGTTCTTGTTTAGCAACACGAGGTCTGCACGCCGACCTGCGACTACCCGACCTGCATTACTGCGCATCAACTCAGCAGGCACACGCGTGGCCGACGCCAGCGCCTGACTTGTACTCATACCGCCGCGCTGTAAAGAGGCCAACTCATCGTGCAGAGAGAACCCGGGCACCACTAAGTTGCCGCCTGAGTCTGTGCCGGCAACGATCTTGACACCGCGGCGAACCATAGCACGCAATAAAATGTGGTGCGCGGTTTCTCTGGCACGCCAGAACTCATCACTCTTTTGGTATGCGGCTGTATCTGGATCTGTCTCCGCCTCAAATTGGTTGTAACCCGGCAACCAGCCCACTTTGTATTGATCCGAATCTTGTGTGCCTTCCACCAAACCTGGGTTCGCGTACTCAATCGCCACGTCTTTCAACGCGGCCTCCAGATCACCGAATTGATCATGAATGTTTTCCATAAACCACAGGACCGAATTGACCGTGATGTCGTTCGCCAACAAATCATCAATAATGGCATCACTGCGGGCTTCGACGTGCGCGAAGAACGCGTCGCTGCCTTGCTCATGAATGGAACCAAACTCGCGAATCAACACACGCACTATTTCCTCAAGATGCGCGACCTCATTTTGTTGGGTCACGGCGAGTTCGCTTAACTCCATGGTCAACGGAAAATGACCCGTCGTCGGCACGTCGAGTTCGGCTGCCAGTTTGTTCACCGCTCGGTAACTTGGCATGTCCAGATGGTAGGTTTTAATCGCGTCATAGCCTTGCTCGGCATACTTTTTTACCAGTCGCTCAGCTTGTTCAACACTGCGCGTCGTCTTATGAAACGAGATCAACTCAAAGAATGCTCCTTCCAGCAGGTCTTTAGTATTAATGGGTGGTGAGGATACGAATAATTTGGGACCAATTCGATCACCCTGCTCGATCTCGGCACGCAGACTCAAGCGTTTTTTGGGTCCGCCCAGATCCCGGACATGGGTGACACCATTGGCCACATACAACAACAAATCATTAGGGCTCTTCAACAGGTGCATATGTGAGTCGACCAGGCCTGGGATCAGATACTTGCCTTCACCGTTGATCTGTCTTGCGTCGTGTGGGGCTACGCCGCCTTGTGTGATTGAAACTATGTGACCGCCATCCACCACCACGGTGCGATTCGCCAACATGGAATGTCCGTCTTCAGACAGCACATTCACATTGCTTATCGCGATTCGCTCCTGAGGTGATGCGAAGGCGGTATGATCGACCTCCTCGGTATGCGCACCGTAGATGGCGTCAACACCATTTGTGAACCAGAGCAGACCACCCAAGGCTAAGATTATGAGTGCCACCACGAGGCCGAAAAGCCAGAGAAAAATTGTTTTAAGCATGATTGAGTTCCATCCGTTATTGATGGCTCAAGTACAGCATTCCAGCGAGTCGACCGCGTCCACGTTTATAATATTGGACCTAAGTAGCAGCTTATGCGTGCTGTGTGCGGAACTGGGTTGGCGTCAGACCCGTCACTTTTTTGAAGATGGCGTTAAAACTGCTTTTGGAGGAGAACCCGGCATCCAGAGCTAGGTCGATTAACTTGCGCTCAGAGGACTGCGTGAGCTCCGCGCACACTTCAGCCACGCGGTATTCATTAATAAACTGATTAAAATTCTTACCGTCTTGCTGATTCAGTGTTTCAGACAACTGATGCACGCTGACACCAACATGCTCCGCGAGCGCGGCCAGAGTGAGGGCACTATCACGATA
>JAUHZM010000170.1 GCA_030426005.1 Gammaproteobacteria bacterium | reverse complement strand
TGTGACTCACCCCAACAACTGCTGCAAAAAATTAGTCAAAGCGCTGATGGCAGTATTCTGGCGCGTGACCGACTGATCGAATTACTGGAGCGCGCAGCGTACACGTAGTTTGTGTGCCACTTGATCTTTCAATAGGGTATTAATTCACCTCACATACTTTTATGATGTCGTCCAACAAGGACACTTCCTCTTGGCAAAGGCTCTGCAGTCGCTTTATGGCCAATTAGAATCTTAAAGTAATACCAACCGCTAACGATGATTAAAACGCCTCCCCACCTCAAGTCCAAACGCAGCACGATTAAACTGTTTACACTGAGTATAGCGGGCTTATTGACGCTTTCGGCGTGCGAACCAGCCACCTCGGTCAACACAGAACAAAATGTGGCAGCGGCCATAGAGTTATCCGATACCCCACCTGCCGACGGTAGCTGTGTTGGATGGCAGGCCAGCCTTGCAAAGGGTAAGAAGACAGACCTTGTTCAACAATGTCTGTTGGAGAAAGGACGTAAAGACCGCGACGCTGCAGTGGCAGACGCCAAGTTACTGGCCAAGTGGAAAATCAAAGACGGCCGCTACTCAGAACTGGTTCCGCTGGTTAATGGACTGAGTCAGTTTCCCGAACCCGGTAGTATGGAACCCTTCCTGCGCGAACTAGGTGTGTTAACCAAACCGGTTACAGAAGAGGTTGACCTTACTCGTGCGATGACCGCTGACTACTATATTCATGAATTAGGTGATATCTACTGGTTCGACGCTGAAACGGGTATGTTTCCTAATGAACACGACTACCTGATGGCTGATGTCGTCAGTAGTACCGACCTTAGAAACGTTAAATTCTTCGAGACGCCCCCTTCCGAGACAAGCGAGGACGAACCTTACCAACTGCGTGCTGAGGTCAACGGCAACACGTATCACCAACAAGCTGAAAACTATGGTGACTGGTATGACATTGAGGCCATGTTGACTCTAATGAACCGAGTCGCGGTGTCCGAGAAGTTCAAAAGTCGCTTTGTCGTGCTGCCTACGGGTGACCAAACCGCCATTATCTGGAGCGCAAGTGATAATGCACTACAAACCTTGAGCCAACGCGGACTCATCGCACTGGGTGATGCCATGCTGTCGATGGTGAGCGGTAAGGCATTTGAAGACGAGGTTAAAGCCGCACTGCAGAAACAGGCACAATAAACTTATAACTCATCAAAGAAACCCGAGGAGTCGGGTTTTCGCTGCTTGTCATCGGCAGCACAGAGCAAGGCACGCGGAAAATCGATGCGCTCGAATCAAGCTTGCGATATTAAATGACTGGATTCAATCAACTAGTGATCTGATTCATTTAACAGTAGGTCCAGAAATGGCAGCACGGCCTTCTTTCTTGGACCTCCAGAAGGCGGCGGTGGTGGCACAACTGGGTTGTGCAAGTTCTCATACACGTAGGGCTTCGACGTAGACGCATAGGCGTTTTGGCCGATGATGTCGAGATCACCATCGCCCTCAAGATCAAACAACACACCGGAATACAATCCCTTCCCAGACACCACGGTCTGCGGCGCTCCAAAGGCACCTTGACCGTTGTTGTAATACACGCGCACCGCGATACTTGAAACGCTGTTCGACCACGGTGTACCAGTCACCACATCGAGATCGCCATCACTGTCAATGTCGCCAAGTTTCACAGTGTGCGTGTTATTTGTTTGACTAACAATCGTAGTCGAAGCCCAGTTGGCCGTGCTGGTGTTGCCTGGATTTTTGTACCACGCCAGTGGGCCGTTTCCACCATTTCTGAATGCTTCAGCTGGTGCAATGATCACATCATTCAATCCATCACCATCGATGTCGCCAATGGCTTCCTTGGTGTTTTGATTGGTGTTCTTAAAGTTGGCATCAATATTCAGCCGAGTATAAGCTTGCGTCCGTGGATTAACCGGCGATTTGAGCCAGTGTCCCGTAAAACTGATATCAGGCAGGTTATCAGAATCCAGCAACCCGACGGCGAGACCTTCAGAAGCATCAATATTAGTATCGATATCCTTACGACTAAAATTCGAAATCGAATTTTGAAAAAAGATCTGAATCTGATTTGGCGACAGACTCCGCGTCACAATATCCAACTTGCCGTCGCCGTCCATGTCGGCAATCTCCATGTCATTGATGTGGTGCAAGGCCAAGGTGCTACTGGTCACGCGGTGGTACGACCAAGCGCTGGTCACATTCCCCGGCCCTGGATTCACATACACGTAGACATCCGCTTGTTTGGAGCCGCCTGAGTGGTTGTCGGAACTGACGACCAAATCCACGTTACCATCGCCGTCCATATCCGCCAATTTAGCGGCACCGAGAAACGAACGGAGCTGCGTGTCGTTACCGAACTCATGACGCGTCCAATTGCCCTGTACCTGAGCTGGCGCAGCAAACCAGGCAAAGGTTTTACGCCCGCCAGCATGTTTACCACCTTCGATCACCACGACATCGCCTCGCCCATCTCCATTGATATCGGCCACGTCGAGTGAGCTGACGCCGCTTACGCCACCATTGGCGATGTCTTTGGCTTCCGTAAACGACACCTGAGCTGCCAGGTTGGTATTCGCGAATACGCTACTGAGGAGATAGCCAATGAACGAAATAGTTTTCAAGCTGGGTAGTCGCATAGGACTACGATAATCCGACGCTGCCATAAAATCCATCTTTCAGGATCAATACCATACTCAATTTGCCTTCGACATCACATCACGTATAGTTATGCAATCCGTGCCATGATCTTTTCTACCGGGTTACATCACGGTCCCCCTAGGTCACCTCGAAGGAATGACCGCAAGCAAACGCGTGAACCGATCAAAGCCATGATAGATATCTATGTCGTGTTGGGATTCGTAGCTTATTTTGGTGCTGCGATCTGGGCGATTTATCACAACCTGTTATTTAAACGAGACACACGCGCTGCTCTCGGATGGATCATGATCTGCGTGCTATTACCGTTTATCGGGCCAATCATGTATTTCTTATTTGGGATCAATCGTATTCAACGACGCGCGCGCGGTATGCGTCTGGCTCTCCTGAAGGTTGATTACGAGATCGCGGATTACGTACCTCAGCGCCGCGCCGATGATGCTGGTAGTGGTCTAGAATCGATTGGTCATACAGTGTCCGGCCGTGCCTTAGTGGCTGGAAATCACGTCACTGCCTATTACAACGGCGATGATGCGTATCCGGCTATGTTGAGCGCAATCGACCAGGCTCGGGAGTGTATCTACTTAACCAGCTATATCTTTAAACGCGACGAAATTGGCCGACGATTTATTGATGCACTGACCGCCGCCAAAGCACGCGGTGTCACAGTGAAGGTAATCATAGACGGCATCGGCAACCTATATTCATTTAAACGTAGCACCACTCTTTTACGTCGACGCGGCATTGACGTGGTACGTTTTTTGCCACCGCGCCTGTTACCACCCAGCGTCAATATCAACCTGCGCAATCACCGTAAAATGTTGGTGATCGACGATCAGTTTGGCTTTATTGGGGGACTGAATATTGGCGATCAAAACATGGATCGTAAGAATCAACTGCGCAGTGTCACGGACCTACACTTTCGCGTTGACGGGCCGATCAGCCCACAATTAACCCAGTTATTCCATTATGACTGGCAGTACGCGCGGGGCGGTGAATTACCTAAACCGTCCGGCAATACAGTGCCGGAACAGGGTGAGATGGCATGTCGTTTAATTCCAGACGGTCCGGACGAATCGCTGGACGCTCTGGCGACCACAATTCAAAGTGTGATCAGTTGCGCTGAAGATCGTATCGCGATCATGACGCCGTATTTTTTACCGTCAAGAGAGATGGTCTCAGCCATCCAGTCTGCAGCGATTCGTGGTGTGCGCGTGCGTGTGATACTGCCAGCCAAGAACAATTTGATCTACATGCATTGGGCGAATCGGAACCTGTTGTCAGAGCTCCTGAACTGGGGCGTAGAAGTGCGATACCAACCGCCCCCGTTTAGTCACAGTAAATTACTATGCATCGATGATCGCTACTGCCTGATTGGCTCCGCTAACCTTGATCCACGCAGTTTAAGACTAAATTTTGAACTGGGGCTGGAGGTTCTTTCTGCACCGTTCAACCGTCGAATGTGGTATCACTTTGATCAGATTTATCAGCAATCGAAGCCTGTCACCTTTCAGGAGCTGGCGTCACGCTCAGTGTTAGTACGCCTACGCGACTCACTGGTCTCGCTGATGTCGCCGTATCTCTAATCGGCAGTCAGAAAAGCCTCAATTCGCTGCCGTGCATTGTGGCGTAAGTTCATATAGAACAAATTCCAGTCACTTGGATGCAGACTGCGATCCTCACCAGCACCACGATTGTCAAACTGGGTATCGCGCTGCGGGTCAATCATCAACTCACCAGT
Organism: Gammaproteobacteria bacterium; assembly: GCA_030426005.1. Classification (GTDB taxonomy): domain Bacteria; phylum Pseudomonadota; class Gammaproteobacteria; order Arenicellales; family Arenicellaceae; genus Arenicella. The sequence goes on along the minus strand of JAUHZM010000170.1, from coordinate 2,288 downwards.
AGGCAAACATTGTGCTGACGTGTACTGCGGCAAAGCATCACCCAAAGAAGGATATTCAAAGCCTGGATTTTGATCGCGTAGTAATTCCGGAATATTGTTTTCCCAACGCATCGGTACTGCGCCTAAATGTTGATCAGCCGCAACCATGGCGGTGTCTGCGCGCCAACTTAAGGGGTTAACGCACAAAGTTGCATCGCGACTGGCCCACTCCCAGCCACTACGTAGCCAAAATGGTAAAACACCACTGGTATCTCGCCCAGTTCCACTACGATCATAAGTATCATAGGTCACCAAGCACCCAGTTTCCGCTGCTGCGGAACACAATTGCATGCTCGGCAGTGTTTCGTCAAACACGTCTGGCGGCACCCAATAGCCAATTAAGTAGGCTGCAATCAGCTTATCTTGAAGTGCTTTTCCATCAATGCGATTGGCCAATAAGCGCACCCCATGCAAGGTACCCTGACTGTGACTCGCGACGATAAAGGGGCGCTCTGGATTGGGGCGACGCTTAATAAAATAGTCGAACGCAGTTTCGACGTCCTCATAGGCCAGATCCAAGGCAGATAACGCGGCATCCGATCCAGTCCGTAAAAAAGCCGATAAGTGTGCTTGGCGATAACGCGGAGAATAGACATCGCAACAGGCACTGAACACACTGGCCATGGTGGCCATCACATGCTCGGTGCCCTGTTCAGCGTAGGCGTCTTTCGCCATACTGCCATTCCAGCGACCGCCACTAAACAAAGTGGTCGGCTGAATAAAAAACACATCCACCGCCACGTGCCCGAGCTCAGTTTGGTCGGTGTTCTCAGGTGATAAGTCAGCACTCTCAGTGGTTTTAGGGTGCGCGCTCCAGAACGCCAGGTCTTCATAATCAGGTGGCGCAGGGTTGTCCGCTTGTACAAACGATTTTGGCGGCTCGATGTACCACGCCAGTAATGGCTTATGGAATAACACCAGTGCACCAAACAACAAAACCACGAGTGCGATTGTACTTAGGGCGAGTTTCTTTTTGCTCATTGTTTGAGGTCCTGTTGTGTCATTGTCAACCTGGTTGACCGCTTAGAGCTCGTCCTCCGCGACCACCACTAGGCAATCATCAGGATTCAAAGTGAACATTTTGTCTTTGAGCGGGATCAACTCCACGCCACTGTTCTCGGCCTGATTGGTCTCAAGTGCTTTAATCTTTACACCAAAACAGACTTCTTCGCGATTTTGCGCCGCACTGATCAAGTCAGCGAAGCTGGCCTGTACTGGAAACGAGTCAAAGTACAGCGTCATGGGCTTGAGGTAAATTTCTGAGCCGTCTTCCTGAAAGATATCGTCGTACACATCTTTGATGTGACGGCTTTCCGATATCTGAGCCGTAATCATACTCACCAAGCGGTTGGAAATAATCATGTCTTTCACGCCAGCTCGGGCAATCAACTCATAGTTCTGCGACTCGAGCACTTCAGTGATCAACTTGGTTTCGCGCCCAGACTGGTCAATCCCCTGAAAGATACTGCGCAGTAGCAACAAGGTAACAATGTTTTCAGAGTCCACCTGCTGTGTGTCTTTGCCCTGATGCGCACTCGCCAGAATAATGATATTGCCATAACGCTCCGGATTAATAGACACCAGCGACGCGCGATCCAACGGGTTGATGTCGATCAGATTGATCTTGATGTTATCAATTTCACCATCGATTCTGGCCAGTTCATCTTGCTCGGTCTGACTCGGATTGTGGATCACCACATCGATCACACTGCCTTCTTTTACGTAATCGGCGAATTCTTTGAGAATCGTTTCAGTTTTGTGATTCCAGCCAACAATCAATTCGCGCTCTGTGCCCTGATCGGCGCGTGTGTTCAAGGCTGGAAACGCCCTTGGGCTAACCAACGGCTTAGCCTGATAATCGATGGTTGAGTCATCATCCGCCACAATCAGAATTTCATCATCGTCTTGCATGAGGTAGTCGAGCGGCGGGTTAATCAACAACTCGCCCGACGCATGACGCACACCGATCGGCACACCATCGGGAAAATGAAATGCGAGCTTCCCGAACTCGGCTTGCTGCCAGTCTGCTGCGTAGAAGTACATCTCACAACCATCAAAGGACAAAATTTCGTTATAAACCACCGACAAGCCCACTGAGCGCGAGGTCTGCACCAACAGCTTGGCCAATATGTTGGCGGTATCCAGCGTCACCACGTATTCCGGAAATGTGTTCTCGATAATATCTCGATACGTATCGTTATACACTTCCGCGACGATTGCGTAGTCTTCTTTGTTAACGCTTTTGGTGG
>JAUHZM010000169.1 GCA_030426005.1 Gammaproteobacteria bacterium | reverse complement strand
GAACGCTTATGCGAGCTCGAAATTCCCTACAAGCTGATCAACCTTGGCAAAGAACAAATGGCCGACATTGGGCCAGCAACCCGCAGCTGGAATCGCAAGCCTTACGCCCCCGCCAAGGGCAGCAAACGCGAAGCCATGCAAGCAGAATTAGGGCATATCGCATCGCCCTATTTGATCGACCCAAACACTGACACGAAAATGCCAGAGTCCAAAGCCATACTGGCCTACCTCGACGACACTTACGGAAAATAAACATGACGGTAACTGACGTACGCCTACCGGCCGGCAATGGCATCCCTGAAAACGAACGCCGCAACCTCACCGTGGTTTGGGTCTTGTATTTAGCAACGTTATTTACCGGCAGCTTAACCGCATGGATTGGCATTATCGTCGCCCATATCAAACGCGGCGATGCCAGCAGCCACGAGAGTTACGAGGGCTACACCTACGCCATCTACACCTTTTGGGGCACCTTTATAGCCTCACTGGTTGGCATTGCGCTGACGGTGATCGGCCTTGGGTACTTCATACTCATTGGCGCCGGCATATGGTTTATCTATCGCAGCATCAAAGGCCTCTTGCGGACCAACGACAACCGCTCGCCCTACGAAGATTAAGCTGCCGACTTCTTGCATACGACATATTGGTATCCGTTTTGAAAATAGCCTCCTGGAACGTCAACTCTCTTAAAGTCCGCCTTCACCATGTTCTGCGCTGGTTGGAAGAAAACCAACCCGACGTGCTTGGCCTGCAAGAAACCAAAATGACCGACGACGTTTTTCCTGCCGAAGCCATACGCGCTGCCGGGTATGAAGTGGTCTTTGCTGGCCAAAAAACCTACAACGGCGTCGCCGTACTGGCTAAGCAAGCCATTGCCGATGCAGTGACCGACTTCCCCGATTTTGACGACGAACAACGCCGCGTCATGGCCGTGACCGTGAACGGTGTCCGCGTGATTAACCTCTACGTACCCAATGGCCAAGCGCTCGATTCCGATAAATTTGTCTACAAGCGTCAATGGTTTGCCACCCTGCAACACGCCATGCGCACCACTTTGAACGAGCATAGCAATACAGTGTTGGTCGGTGATTTCAATATCACCCCTGGCGATATTGATGTCCATGACCCGAAGCGCTGGGAAGGCAAAATTCACTGTTCAGACACCGAACGTCTGATGCTGCAGAAACTTATGAGCGAAGGCCTGTATGACACTTATCGGCAGTTCCATGACGAGGGCAATAAGTTCTCATGGTGGGATTATCGTGGTGCGGGCTACAACGCCAATGAAGGTTTACGCATCGATCTAATTCTGAGCTCCGCTAGCATGTTACGCGCAGCTCAAAACAGTTGGATTGACGAAGCACCACGCAAACTTGAGCGACCTTCCGACCACACGCCGGTGGTAGCTGAGTACCACGGCTAGCAGAGCAGTTTCAGCCGGGCAACGGGGTTCGGCATTCAATGGCACAACTGTCATCTTAATGACACGTTGTCCACCTACCCTTTAGGCTTTTGATCCTCTACCCCATCTCCCCATGAAAAAAATAATACCGCTTTTTGCCATTCCGATGGTGCTCGCGTCGGCCAGCTCTTTGGCCGCGACGATTAACGAAATACGTATTGACGAACCAAGTACTGACAACAACGAATATGTTGAGCTGGTAGGTACCGCTAACGAGTCGCTCAACAACCTAACCTACATCGTGCTTGGCGACGGTTCTGGCGGCAGTGGCGTAATTGAATCCGTCACATCACTAGCTGGGCAATCTATTCCCTCCGACGGAATATTTGTGCTCAGTAGACTTAGTCCGCTTTTTGAAGGCGCAGTAACACCGGACTTAGTAGATTCCAGCCTCCAATTTGAGAATAGTGACAACGTTACACACCTTTTGGTATCAGGCTTCACAGGCGCTAAAGACGATGACCTAGACACCGATGACGATGGCACACTTGACTCTACACCATGGACTGCAATCATAGATTCGGTCGCTCTAAAAGAAGATGATGCTGGGGAGAAACTATACAGCGACACGATAGTCGGTCCGGACGGCACTTTTGTTCCCGGCCATGTTTATCGTTGTGACAGCGGTTTTGTTATCGGTAATTTCGCTACCACACCAGCCGAATCCAAAGACACACCAGGCAGTGAAAATGCGTGTGATGATGGGGGCACAGGCGGCCCAACTACCGCTACAATTCCTCAAATTCAGAGTGACAGCGATGCCAGTCCGTTTGACGGAGACGAAGTCACAACCTCCGGTGTTGTTACAGCTACATTTCCTGCCAGTAATCAGCTACGCGGATTTTTCCTACAAGACCCAACAGGGGATGGAAACCAAAACACCTCTGACGGTATATTTGTGTTCCAAACCGACGCCACTGTTTCAGTCGGCGACAACATTACCATTACCGCTACGGTCGATGAATATTTTGGCTTAACGGAATTAACTAGCCCAAGCAACATCGTCGTTAACTCCACTGGTAATGCGCTTCCATCTCCAATACCGGTTACGCTGCCAGAGACAGTGGACGGAGATCTTGAACGCTATGAAGGTATGTTGATTGAAGTTATTTCGAGCATGACAGTTAGTCAGAATTATTTTCTGGGGCAATACGGGCAAATGACTTTGTCGTCACCGGATGATACTGGAACAGCCGGTCGCTTATTCCAACCAACCAACCTGTATCCTGCGGGTAGCTCAGAGGCAACTGATCTTGCAGATGAAAATCAACGCCGTTTGCTAATATTGGATGATGGCAGTAATTCGAGCAATACAGATCCGGTCGCTTATATAGGCAAGGATCCAGTGTCGGTTATTCGTGCAGGAGACACGGTCTCAAATCTAATTGGTGTGCTTGATTATGGCAGAATTAACTCGAGCAACCCCGTGGGCAATGACTATCGTTTACACCCTACTCAGCCGCCGGTGTTCACCGCCGTCAACACACGAACCAATACGCCCGACGGACTGACTGGCAGCGTGCGTATAGCGAGTTTCAATGTGTTGAACTACTTCACCACTATCGATACCGGCGCTAAAGTATGCGGGCCAATGGCTAACGTAGATTGTCGTGGTGCGGACTCTGCGAGCGAATTAGCACGCCAACAAGCGAAGTTGGTGACAGCAATCAATAGCATGAACGCCGATGTTGTCGGGCTCATCGAGATTGAGAACAATGGCTTCGGTGCAAGCAGCGCTATTCAAACCCTAGTTGATGCACTAAACGCAGATGCTGGTTCAACCGTGTATGCCGTACTCCCGGTAAATGAAGGCTCTACACCGGGGCTAGGTGGTGATGCGATTACTGTTGGGTTTATCTATAAGCCAGGCTCAGTTGAGTCAATTGGAACCGTAGCTACGTTGGATACTGGCGCGTTCTCGGATGCGATCAGCGATGGCGGAAAATCTCGACAACCACTCGCAGCCAGCTTCCGCGATCACGCGTCAAAGGAAGTGTTCACAGCGGTCATTAATCATTTCAAATCTAAGCGTCCGCCGAGTGCGCCACTTGGCAACGCCAACGATGATCAAGGCGATGGCCAAGGCTCTTGGAACGCACGTCGCGTCGAAGCCGCTAATGATTTGGCCGATTGGCTAGCGACCGACCCGACCGGTGTAAATGACACTGACATTCTAATTTTGGGTGACCTCAACGCGTATGCCGAGGAAGATCCCGTACTGGCGTTAGTGGATAAAGGCTACACAGATTTGATCAAACAAGATCTTGGTGACACGTCCTACTCGTACACCTTTGATGGCATGGCAGGCTCATTAGACCATGCGTTGGCCTCATCATCATTGGTTTCACAAGTTGGCGGTGTAACACAGTGGCACATCAACACCGATGAACCCAGAGTTATCGACTACGATGAAGACTTTAACCCTGCGGGGTATTTTGCGCCAAATGCATTCCGTGCATCGGATCATGACCCCGTCATCGTCAGTTTGAACTTCGCAGCGGCCGAGAGTTGCTATGTCGTGCCAACCGCGAGTGGCAGTGTTGTAACGTTCTGTTTGTAAATCGATAGCAGTGCGCGTGGCCACAAGGCAGTGGCCACGGGTAACAAGGGGTCATATATGACCCCTTTTCTTCCTTTTCTTTGATGCGACTTACTCCTGCATCAGCAGTCGTTACATGATCAGGGCCAGACCGTTGTCAATGAGCTGCAAACTATCAGACAGACTCTCATTAAATGTGTATCTGTCACCCACTAATTTTTTTATTCTATGGTAATTGATTACATTGACGGCCCAAATTCGGGTTCATGAAATGAGTAAGCCGAAACATCAGAGATGGATCCAGCAAATAAGTTAAGGTGTCCCATATCTTGACCGTTAAACCGCCCCGTAACTTTTACATAGCTGCCATTAAATTCTTTAATTTTCATTAGCAGTTCAGAATCCCATTTCTCTTCTTCAAATGAACCAAGCCAAAAGCAGTTTTTAGTGGCCATTGCTCTCAAATGATCCCTCGTTAAACAAATTTGGTTTTCCTCAAACTTTAACCACCCAACACCAACTATGGTGACAATTTTATTATGGTATTTTTCAGGGGTTGCCAAAAGCTGAACCATCGATACCATTTCATGGTTCCCGTCATTCTGACTATGTACTAGATCAAAGCTAAAGATAGGAAGCAGCAGAAGTACTTTTTTAAACATATCTGATTTTCTCCATCAAACAGGACTAGCAAAAATATGGTCAGAGCCGACTTTTTTTGCATCATCAATTTTCAAATCTGAGGTACCATAAACAACCTAGATTGATTCGCCAATAGTGACAGTTCACCAAACTAAACCATACGATCACTAGCACTATAGATTCATCCATTCGAATATGCGGGCCACGTGCAACGGCAACTTATTTCCCCGACAACGGGCTCGCCGGATTGCCGACCGAGGTTTTTAATCTGGTTTCCGCGCCGATCTCTGGCTGGTCAGGAATAAACTGAGAGGCGATCAGCGATCCAAGCGCGATCCCGGCACCGATAAAAAACACCAGCGCATTGCTGTATAACCATACAAGCCCGAGTAGCGCGGGCAAGACCACTGCTGCGATATGGTTGATGGTAAAACTGACAGCTGCAGTTGATGCAATGTCGTCCGGCTTGGCGATTTTTTGCAAATAGGTTTTGATGGCAATGGCCAGGGCGAAGAAGAAGTGATCAATGATGTACAGCGCGCCAGCCAGTGTACCGTTATCAACCAGGCCATAAGAAGTGAAGACCGCTATGAGGCCAAGGTACTCAATTGTCAGCGCACGACGCTCACCGATGACGCCGATCAGCTTGCCGATTTTTGCCGCGAAGAAGAGGTTGAAAACGTAGTTGGCAAGAAACAAGAGGGAGATTTCTGCCGCTGAATAGCCAAACTTTTCCACCAACAGGAATCCGGCAAACACCATAAAAATTTGCCGACGTGCTCCACTTAAAAACACCAAGGTGTAGTAAAGCCAATACGACTTTCTAACGATGAGGCGGGTCTGTTGCTCAACCTTGGCCGGGTATTGCGGAAAGGCACGCCAGATGAACACCACCAGTGCCAAAGCGAGCCCCCCAAACAAAAGGTAGATCGCTTGGTAGCTAATCTCGAAATATGACATTAATAACCAGGTGGTGGAAAATACCAGAATCGAAGCCGCGGCTTTAACGGCTAATGCGCGCCCCATAAAATGCGGTGTTTCGGCTTTTTCAATCCATTGCAGCGTAAGAGATTGGTTCACCGTCTCAAAATAATGAAAGCCGATCGACATGATCACCGTGGTGACATACAAGCCGAGTACGCTCGGAAAGTACCCCGTCATCAGCACGCCGGCCGCCAACAGGAATAGGGACAACAACGCAAATCGCTGTTCGCGAATGAACACCAATAACCACACCGCAGTAAACGCCAGAAACCCCGGAATTTCGCGCAAGCTCTGCAGTATGCCGATCTCCTTGCCGGTAAACCCCGCAGCTTCATTGCTGAAATTATTAATCAGCGCCGCCCAGGTCGAGAACGCCAGCGGCATGATGAACGCCATTAAAAGTAATAAATTGGCTGGTGTCTGCCAGGATCGAGGAGAAGACATATCTTAAAATCAGAAAAAATATAGAGCCAAAGCGTAAGTAAGTTGCTCAATGAATGCAAAGTTAAATGAACAAATGGTTAGCACCCTGTTTTTGAGACAATTGTCCGTTTAAAATTAACGCTAGTTAGTTTTGCAAGCTGCATCAGCGGAGGATGCGTGCATGAAAGATAGCGTCACATCAATTAGACCCTATTTCTGTGGTGTTTGGACATTGCTGGTCTGTGTCGGGTTAGTCTGGCTACTGGGACTTTTTCTCAACTTTAACCCGCTTCCACCTCAGAGTTCTTGGCTACTTACGTTGAGTGTAATGCAACGCTACCTCATCGATGCACTGATTCTTCTGGCTTTGATAATCGCCCTCGGTGGTAACGCACTGTGGTTGCGGGCAGGTGCCTGGCTAGTAGGCACACTGGGACTATTTGGATTTTACGTTCAGTATCAAAGTGTGCGCTACTCAGGTGATCTATTTCCAGAGGTAGCGCTTGAGAACGTCGAGCACGTAGCCATGATCGACAATCAGCATATGTTGGTCGGGGGGCTGGCTTTGCTTATTTACCTGATTTTTAGCTTGGTTTGCGTTACTCAGTGTAAGCGTTCCTGGCAACTTGGGCGACGCTTGATCCTCAGCGCACTTATTGTA
>JAUHZM010000004.1 GCA_030426005.1 Gammaproteobacteria bacterium | reverse complement strand
ATGACCATCGGCTCTGGTTCGCTGCCAATGTAAGTTCGATATAAGGCATTTCCCAAAACCCATAAACCTATTAAGCCCATGGTGACGCCTTTAAACAGAGCAGCACGAGCACGAACGTGGAGAGCCATGCCAAGTACAAAAAGGCTGATCGCATAGTTTGCGGCATCACCAAAGAAATCTAAGGCGTCGGCCTGTAAGGACATTGAATCACCTAGATAGCCAGTGATGATTTCAACCACAAACATCACCAGATTAACCCATAAGGCCACCCAGAGAACCTTTCGGAACACGGGATCGTCGGCACGGCCGACCGAGGCTGCATTGCAATCGTGTGAGGCTACCATAAGTTATCCATCCTCCCCATTCGCGGATTCTGAAATATGAGCCACCATATCCTGAATAACGCACTGCACATGATGGTCAGCGGCTACGTAAAACACCTGCTTACCGCGTCGTTCGGCCCTCACCATTCTCGCGGCTTTTAAAAGTCTTAGATGGTGACTCACTAGCGATTGAGAAAGGGCTGTGTTTTCAGCAATGTCGCTGACGCTGATAGGCTCATGCAGGCAGCACAGAATAATACGCAACCGACTGGTATCGCCCATTAAGCTGAATAGATCGGCTAACTGAGGTACGTCTTCTTCTGGGATTAAGTTGGTTTTTGACATGGCTCTAAAATAACAAACATATACTTGAATACATATTCATATGTTTGCATAATAGATCTATCCAGTCAACATTGCTGTGTGAGGTTTTTACAATGGCGTTACTCCTTATCTCGTTTTTTCTCTTTTTTGCCGTGTTTCTGCGCATCGCTGTGCAATGGTATCGAACCAATGATTTGGGTCTTAGAGCAGCATCACTCAATGCGCCACTTATTGAAATTTTACCTGGCACGATCTTTATCCTTTCTTTTTGCGTCGCTCTGGTGATCGCTGTGTTGGGCTTCCTTGAAATGCTTTCGGCTATTGTGGTCTTGCCCAATGTGATGCGATGGCTCTTTTTTGCGGTGGGACTAATCGGTATCGCAACGACGGTTATTTCGCAAAACCAGATGGGTGATTCCTGGAGAATCGGTGTGGACCAACAAGAGACCACAGATTTAAAAACCAATGGCCTGTACGCACGATCGAGAAACCCGATTTACTTCGGTATATTGCTTTTTTGGATAGGGCTGTGTGGAACGTTTGTTCAACCAATTCTGCTTGCTTCAGCCACAATTTGTTGGATCTGCATCGAACTGATCGTCCGTAAAATCGAAGAGCCATATCTTGTAAGGATTCATGGAGATGCATTCATTCAGTACATAAAACGCACCAAACGATATTCGCTGCTTTGAGATACCCGGAATGTGAGCTTCAGAAGATAGATCAAGTGCGAAAGGGGTTTAGAGCAATTATCTAGCCTCTTCGGCAACCCAACTTAAATGTTTTTGATAAGTGAGAGAACACATTTATGAAACCAAAATTGAAATCTGCTTTCAAACAAGAAATGCAATTAGCCAAGTGTCTCTTTAAAAGCAGGGATTATTCACAATGCTTTAAACATCTTGAAAGAGCCCATGTGCTTGGTCAAAGTTATTACATACCGCACATCTTGAGCCACTATTGGATGTTTAGGGTAGGCCTAAAGCAAAGAAATAGTAGAGAGATATTAGGGCAACTATTACGTATTTTAGGATCCGCTGGTTCATTGGTCGGTTGGATTCCGATTGGAAACACTGGTGGTGCCAATGTCAGTCCTTTCAAACCAATGACAATACCAAGCGATTTAAAAAAATATTTCGATGAGTAAATTATTAGCTTTGTTAGTCCTACGCCCTATAATAAAGGTAATTCGTTTATTTCGATGTTCAAACAAGTATTGAGAGGCAAATACACACCAATATTCGAAGGGAACAAACCGTTGTTTCCGATAACATTAGTTGGAACGAATTTTTAACACACACCACAACTGCCTTTTGCGGTCAAAGTGGAATCTTACCTTCTGACTATGTTAAGTCCTTGATCTTAGGGAACAACTCTCCCACCTCTACTCCTATTGACGTCGCTAAACGGATTAAATTCGCGGCTGAAATGTTCCGAACTCCACGTTGACCTTCTCCCCAGATTGATACCAAGTATTGGATGAGATAAATCCATTCTAAGCTGCCCGATTAGCAAATGCCACTGGCGTCAGATAGTTGAGCGAGCTATGTGGTCTTTCGTGGTTGTAGTGGTGCCTCCAGTGATTGATTTTCAGCTCGGCATCGTTGATCGTGCGAAACCAATTTTGGTTAAGGCATTCGTTTCTGAACTTGCCATTTAAACTCTCGACAAACGCATTCTGAGTAGGCTTACCTGGCTGAATAAATGCCAGCTTCACACCCATTTCTTGCTGCCATAAGAACATTGCCTTACTGGTAAATTCAGTTCCGTTATCACAAACAATTTGATCTGGCCGCCTTCGCTTTCCAATCAGCTCACTTAGAAACCTCGCCACGCGTTGACCACTGATTGAGAAGGCGGTGAGTTGACCAATCATTTCACGGGAATGATCATCGACCACATTCAATACCCGGAACCTTCGCCCGTTCACCAGCTGATCACTGACGAAGTCCATTGACCATCGGATATCTGTTGCGATCGGCATTACCATCGGCTGTCTTGGTCGGATTAATTTTTTTCGCTTCTTGGTTCTCACCTGAAGCTTTTCCGCTGTGTAAAGTCGGTACGTGCGCTTGCGATTCACCACAAGTCCCTCCTGCTTCAAGAGCGCGTGGAGCATCAAGTAACCGTATCGAGGGTACTTCGCCGCAAGTTCTCTCAGACGAGCGCGTAGCGCCTCGTCTCCATTCGCTTTACGTTGATAGCGATAGCCAGTTCGACTTAGCCCCACGAGTGCACAGGATCGCCGCTCACTCAAATTATGCGAACGCCGTACGTGCCGTATAGCCGCTCGCTTGCTCGCAGGGCTTACCACTTTTTTGAGATAATGTCCTTCATCGCCTCAGCTTCAAGAAGCTGCTCAGCGAGTAGCTTCTTGAGCTTAGCGTTCTCTTTCTCAAGCTCCCGCAGGCGTTTTGCCTCGGACACCTCCATTCCAGCATACTTGCTTCGCCAGTTATAAAAGGTGCCAGTTGAAATACCGAGTTCACGACAAATATCGTCAACTTTTGCACCTGCATCATGCTTCTTGATGGCCCCGATAATCTGTTCTTCGTTGTACCGTTTCTTCTTCATTTTGAGATCTCCTAAGTCGTAGATTAATTGGAAATCTCATCCTTGTCATGGCACTATTTTTGGGGAGAGGGTCAAATCATTTATCGTGGTCGAGCCGATCTCAACACTATCTAATTTGACTATTCGCAAGATATTAGTACCAACTATTGTTATTTGTGATTCGCACCAAAAGGTGGCGAATGGTACTAAATATTTTGCTATCTAAATATAGGTTCTAATAATCCCGGTATTCGGCGGAATCTTGGGGTTATGTAGGACAACATGAAACATTACGTGTAATTTTTGACCAAGGAGGGAATTGGCTTAGGATACACCGAGCGCCAGCGCCGCGCTATGCCAGCAAAAACTTGTTGCAAGTGCTTGACCTCAAGTTAACTTGACCTTGTATGTTATTAGGCCGAAAGTAACTTAGTTTAGAAACGAATGAGGTTGTGATGGAACCAGAGTACTGGCATCAAAAATGGGCGGAAAAAGACATTGGGTTTCACGAAGGTACGGTTAATTCTTCGTTAGCTGCTTACCTAGATCAGCTTGAACTAGCTCCGGGCGCGCGAATCTTTGTGCCGCTCTGCGGTAAGACGCGTGATATCGCTTGGCTGCTGGCACATGGCTACCGCGTGGTTGGTGTCGAGTTAAGTTCGGTGGCGGTGTCCGAACTGCTGAACGAACTCGAATTGACGTACACAGAACAGTCGATTGGTGAATTGCAGCGCTTTACCGCGACCAACTTCGTTGTGTGGCAGGGCGATTTCTTTACGCTGACGAAAGAGATGCTCGGTGAGGTAGACGCAGTCTACGATCGTGCAGCCTTGGTCGCGCTGGTTAAACCGCTTCGAGATCAATACACTGCGCATCTGCGAAGCTTGGCTGAGTCTACACCACAGCTATTAGTGACCTACGAGTATGACCAATCTGCTTTTGCTGGTCCGCCGTTCGCTATTAGCGAAGCTGAGGTTAACAAGCACTACGAAGACGATTATCAGATCAAACACCTGGCTCGGGAGACTATCGATGGAGGCTTTAGAAGCAGAGTGGCGGCAGACATCGCTACCTGGTTGCTTGAGCCCAAGGTCCGATAAGTTAACCGGCGTTCTTTTTACGCTGTTTTCTAACCTGAGTGCGATCCAGTTCGATTTTCAAGGACTGGCCTGATTTGAGCACTTCGGTCAGGGATAACAGCAGTGACACGAACATGGACGCGAGACTGCTGACGAACAGAATCTCACCGGCAATTTGTTGTTGCCACATTAGAGACAGCATCGCCATGACGCAGAACAAAAATGCCACCACACCAAAGGCTTGCATGTACTTGATGAGCGTGATGCGCATGTGCAGGGACTGGATTTGTTCGATCAGGTTTTCTGAGTGGTGTTCATCTACCGAGTGGTTAAGTGCACGAATCACATTGGCGAGCGCCAGATAGCGGTTGGTATACGCCAAAAACAACAGCGAAATGCCTGGAAATAAAAAGGCCGGGTCGGTGATGCTCAAGGTCATGGCGGTTTCCTCTAGAACGGCTTGACGACCACCAATATCACGATGATGATCATCGCCACTGCGGGGAGTTCATTCATCCAGCGGTAGAAAACATGGCCATGTGGAATTTCGTCTCGGGCTAATTTTTTGATCGTCGCGGCGCACCACATATGAAACGCCATGAGCAATACCACCAGTGCTAATTTGGCGTGTAGCCAGCCGCCTTTGAAGTTGTACCCTAGCCACAGCCAAAGACCGAATACCAAAGTGGCGATCATAGCCGGTGTCATGATGCCGCGCATCAATTTTCGCTCCATCACCTTAAAACGTTCCCGACTTTCCCTGTCTTCAGACATCGAGTGATACACAAACAGTCTTGGCATATACAAAATGGCAGCCATCCAGCTGATAACGGCAATGATGTGAAGTGATTTTATCCAGAGCATGGGGAATGGTGGGAACAGAAACAACAGCGTTAAGTATAAACCGGTTTGATCTGATTTGGAGTGAATCCAGATGCAGGTTTCTTGCATCTAAGTGTAAACCTTTTTTGACTTCGTAGCGTCTTAGTTTTTTAATGTGCAAAATTTACTTATGGAGTGACCAAATGAAACGAGTTCTTATAGCGAGTGCCTGTATGGCGATCAGCAATGTAGCGATGGCCTGGGGCGATGAGTGTGATCAAACGCGCAAGCTGGAACGCACCGTGAGTGTAGCGGAAGCCAAAGAGCTGGTGGTTAAGGCAGGAGCAGGCGAATTGGAGATTGTTGGCGAAAATCGCAGCGACATTGTGATCAAAGCCGAACTTTGCTCTGACGACGCAGAGGCGCTTGCAAAAATGGACGTGACTGACAACACCAGCGGTGACACCGCGACCATTCGTACAGTTTATCCGGATCGCTCCCTGTTCGGTGGTTACGATCATGCACGCATTGATCTGAAATTGACCGTACCAGAAAAAATGATGTTGGACGTGGATGACAGCAGTGGCGAAGCCGAGGTGAAGAATGTGGCGGCATTGAATATGCGTGACTCCTCTGGCCCGTTGGAGATCGAAAAGATTGCCGGTGATTTAACGGTTGTTGATTCATCAGGCAGTCTGGAGATCAAAGACGTATTAGGCGATGTGAGTGTGACCGACAGCTCCGGCGGCATTGAAGCCAGCTATATCTCGGGCAACTTCGTGGTCGAGGTGGATAGTTCCGGCGGTATTGACGTCGATAACGTTAAGAAGAACGTGCTGATCAAACGCGACAGTAGCGGGAGTATCAAAGTCCAGAATGTTGGTGGGGACTTCTCAGTCCTGGCGGACGGTTCCGGCGGTATTAGTTATGACCGTGTTGCGGGCAAAGTGACCCTGCCACGTTAAGTAAACAAAGTTGACTACGTAGATTCGAGATAGTCTTCCAACATCGTGTTGAGCATGTTGTGGCCGAATTGAGTCGGCTTCACGTGCTCAGCACTGATTTCGATAAGCCCCAGTTTTGCGTGTTTTTCCAGCAAAGCGTCAATGTGCGTAAGCGGTAACTGGCAACGTGTCTCAAACTGAGATTTACTGAATCCCTCCAGTAAACGAAGTCCATTCATCATAAATTCAAACGGTCGATTGTTTGGTTCGACCAGCGACCAAGCTTTGTCGCCCAATTTGTTCTCAGCGGTGATATACGTGGCTGGATGCTTAATTTTCCATGCTCGTTGCACAGTGTCGCCCAGCGTCACTTTGGCGTGGGCGCCTGCGCCAATGCCAAGGTAGTCGCCATATTGCCAATAGTTGAGGTTATGGCGGCAGCGTTTTGCCGAAAGCGAATACGCAGACACTTCATAGTGTTGATACCCATTTGCGGCGAGTTCAGTTTGCAGGGAGTCTTGCATTGACCAAAGCGCTTCATCGTCGGGCGTAACCGGCGGTGCATGATAGAACAGGGTATTGGGTTCAATAGTCAACTGATAACAGGACAGGTGCGTAGGGCTTAGTTCAATCGCTTGTTGTAAATCCGCCAGGGCTTGTGCCTCTGTTTGCTCGGGAAGCCCAAACATAAGGTCTAGATTGAAGTTGCTGAAACCGGCTTGTTGCGCAGCCTGGGCTGCCAGTACAGCTTCATTGGATGAGTGAATGCGCCCCAGGGCGGTGAGGTGCGATGGATTAAAACTCTGCACGCCAATCGACAGCCGGTTGATGCCGGCTTGACGAAACCCCTGGAACTTACCGGCTTCGCTACTGCTCGGGTTGGCTTCCAAAGTGATCTCGATATCGTCGGCAAATTCAAGTCGTTGTTGAATTCCTTGGAATAAACGAGCGTAGCTGTCCGCTGAAAACAAGGATGGTGTGCCGCCGCCGATAAAGATAGTTTGAATTGCCCGTTGTTGCAGTGTGGAACCAAAGTGACTCAGGTCGGCATCCAGGTCTGCCAGCAAGGTCGAGACGTATTCAGCCTCGTTGAGTGCGTCACGCTGCTGGTGAGAATTGAAGTCACAATACGGGCATTTACGTTCACACCATGGAATATGGATGTAAAGACTGAGGGGAATGGTGCTCATGCGCGGATTGTGTCACGTGCGCCGGTCGACGCAAAGTGAATTCAATGCTTGAACTGAGGAATATGAACGCTTATTGTGCAGCCTACATTAACCTGCTTAGATGCGCCGATGGCGGGCGCAACACACAATTAGTATGAATATTGTTTGCTTGGACCTGGAAGGCGTTTTGATTCCAGAAATATGGATTAATTTTGCTGAAAAAGTAGGTATTGAAGAGCTGAAGGCCACCACTCGTGACATACCCGATTACGATGAGTTGATGCGTTTTCGACTTAAATTGTGTGCTGAACACGATTTTCGTATTCAGGACATTCAGGAAGTGATCGCTACATTGACGCCATTAGAGGGCGCCAAGCAGTTCTGTGATGAATTGCGTGCGGATCACCAGTTGATCATCTTGTCGGATACGTTCCAGCAGTTCGCCACGCCGATGATGCGCCAGCTCGATTGGCCAACAATTTTTTGTCACGAGTTGATTCTTGACACCGACGGTCGTATTACCGATTACAAACTCCGCAAGGCCGACCACAAGCGCGAAACCGTGCGCCGCTTGCACGAGTTGAACTTTAGTGTGGTCGCTGCGGGCGATTCCTATAATGACACCACGATGTTGTCAGAAGCAGAGCAGGGAATTCTGTTTTGTCCGCCGCAAAATGTGATCGATGAGTTTCCGCAGTTTCCGGTAGCGACTGATTACACGCAACTGCGTCAACACATAGATGCGGCCGTTGCAACGATGCCAGCAAGGTAAAGCGCTTCAGTTCACCGTTTTAGTCACCGCGTTTTAGCGCGCGATGTGAGCGTATGCCGCGTTTATCCGGCTTGCGACGATCGATATCAATGCGTGGTTGTGCAGCCAATTGTTGCTTTAATGCCTCACGGGCGCGCAGGCTTTGATCTGTTTCTACGTATAAAGATTGTGCCACAGTGGCAGATCCGCGTTTTTCGCTGAGACCGAGGATTTCCACTTGCAGTTCGTACACGCCGCGCTTGATGGTCAACTCATCGCCGACGCGAACCTGGCTCGCTGGCTTGAGGTGTTGTCTACCGCTGGCAATTTGACTGGATTTCAATGCTTTGATTGCCAGTTGTCGGGTTTTGAAGAATCGAGCAGCCCATAACCACTTGTCGATTCGAACGCTGTCCTGAGAGTCGTTTTTCACGTTTTTTAGCCGTTTTTAACGGTATTTAGGCGGTTTCAAACATTAAATTTAAGCTTTTACCCAAAAATTGCCACAACTTAGTCATATTTTAGGACTATACTGTAATTAGTCGAAAGAACAACGACTTAGCGCAGTAAGTAAAAGTGACCGCTCGTTGTCGAGCAATTAGTTTGCGAGGGATCACAGTGTATCTTGGGTTTGCATTCGAAATAATAATCGCGCTGGGGTTGTGCTGGTAGTGTTACACGAAAAACCAGTAGTAAAAGTGGTAGGTAACATGGTGGTCGTCGCGGTGCAGTGGTAGCACTAAGCCAAAACGATTGTATCTGGATAGGCGAGAGAGAAATTTAATAAATAGTCATGAAAACACACGATAAAAGCAAAGCAGCTCCGATACGCGCAGGCGTTCGGGCCGCGTTGTTTGTGGCGACTATGGTGCTATCGTTGACCGGCCATGCCGCGTCAGATGACGATGAACTGGCGCCCAAACCAAATCTGATGTGGTTGTCCGAAGACGTGAATGTGTCTGTCTTCGGCGATAGCCAATACGACTCGTTTCTAGGAAAAAGCGAGTTTTGGACCAATAACTGGGGCGTCAGCGCAAAACTGATGCAAAACGACGAAGACGATGTCTTTGGTCTCCCGGAAGACAGCAAATACTTTAATCTTGACGTAAAACGCCGTTTATTTGGCGACCAGGACAAATCCAATCTGGAGCTTGGTCTGGGCTGGCAAGCGTTAGACATTGATTCGCAAATCGCGGCCAGCGGACCCAAGGTGTCGGTCAGTGGTCGCTATAACGTGTTCGATTCCTTCCAAGTATATGGGTTGACCTCATACTTCCCTGAGCTGGACGAAGAAATCACGGATTTGGATGCCACTGGCTATGAGATTGAGGCTGGTTTGTTGTACAAGCCACTGCCTTCGTTGTCGCTCAAAGCGGGTTATCGAGTATTCTCGTTAGACCTCGAAGACCCAGTGATCGAAGATCTGGGTTCAAGTTCCGGTTTCCTGCTTGGTACGGATCTGAGCTGGTAGACCACCTATTTAGAGCGCGCGAACTCTCTTTGCGCGCTCATTCTCAATATTTCAAATTTATATACTCTAAACCAAGCGTGACAGTATTTCGCGCATACTCTGTGCCGCCACCATGGCGTTAGCCAGCACGTCCTCTAGAGTGTCCGGCTGCTGATTTTCATCACCTGTTGCCATGTTGGTAATTGCAGCCATGGTTAATACCCGCAGGCCACAGTGGTTGGCGGCGATCACCTCCAACACGGTCGACATGCCCACCGCGTCCGCGCCTAAAACTCGCAGCATCCGGCGCTCCGCTGAAGTTTCCAACGATGGACCGGTGACGCCTGCATAAACACCTTGATGTACGCGTAGATTAAGTTCCGCTGCAATACCGAGTGTCTTTTCGATCAAGGATTTGTCATACGGCTCAGACATATCGGGAAACCGTATACCTAACTGTTCGTCCTGCCCAATGAGCGGGTTGTGGCCAGTTAGGTTGATATGGTCGTTCAATAGCATGATTTCCCCGGGCGTGAAAGCCGGGTTTAGTCCACCGGACGCGTTGGTAATAATGAGGGTTTCACAACCTAGGGCACGCAAGGTGTAGGTCAACATGCTCACGTCCTGTGCCGAGTAACCCTCGTATAAATGGTGCCGCCCAGCACACAGAGCGATGGTTTTATCGTCATTGGACACTAGGCGCAATTCGCTATCATGACTTGGCGCTGTGGAGCGCGGTAGTGCATCGATCTGATGGTACGGTATTGTGGCGACCGTTTCGTAATCAGGTAAGGTCAATCCGGAAAGGCCAGTACCAAGCACAATGGCGGTTTGAATCGGATCGGCATAGACGTCCTGAATGCTCTTGGCTGCACGTGTTACACGCTCTGCCAATGGAATGCTAATCTCTGAGTGCGACATAATTTCAATCAAGGATGTTAGTTTGAAAGACCACGTAAGCCAATTCTAGAACACAGCCTTCGGTTCAGGCATAATTGACTAGAGGTAAATGTGGATGTTGGTGATGATATGTTAATTGGTGAGCAAGAGCTAAATCTAATTCGCGCGTATCAGCCGAAATCACGCTCGCTAGAAAGCCTATTACGCGCTGCGGTTGCCATAATTCTGCGCGACACAGAGCATGGAACTGAGTTTCTGATGATGCAGCGCGCCAAACACGAAGGAGACCCATGGTCGGGTCAAATGTCATTTCCCGGCGGAAAGATCGAACCCGAAGATCATGGGCCACTCGCAGCCGCCATGCGGGAGGCAGAAGAAGAGGTCGGAGCACGGCTTGATCAACGGGACTTGGTTGGTCAGCTCGACGATCTATATGGCCTCAAGGTCGATGGCGTGTACAGCGTGCACGTTTCCTGTTTTGTCTTTAAACCTGACCGCGAATTGGACTTGATCGCGAACCACGAAGTGGCCGACATGGTCTGGTTACCGCTCGGTGTCTTACACGACGACAGCAACGCGCATGCGTTTGCACACCCATTAGACAACTCTTTGGACATGCCGGGCGTCATGATTGATGACAGCAAGAATCAAATCTTGTGGGGACTCAGTCTGCGTATGCTCATGACCTTGCATGAGCTACTCGGTTGGCCAATGCCGGTGTTGAGTGAGGAGCAACGTGAGGTATTAAGCAATATAGAAAATCGTGAAATGAATCGGGACAACGTGGACAAGATAACGCGCAAGGTCGCTAAAATGAGGTACAAATAATGGTAGCCGTCGCATCAACTATGCGTGATTTGGGTACGCCGGCCAGCGATTTTAGTTTGCCTGACGTTCGCAATCAGAACCAACTCGTTCAGCTTGGAGATTTCGATGATAAGCCGCTGCTCGTTATGTTTATTTGCAATCATTGCCCGTATGTTCTGCATTTGATCGAGCCGTTGGTGAAAATCGCTAACAAGGCCCAGGAAGACGGCTTTGGCGTCGTGGCCATCAGTGCGAATGACGTTGACGTGTATCCGCAAGACGGCCCTGAACAGATGCGACGTTTCGCAGATCAGCATGGCTTTGATTTTCCGTATCTTTTTGATGAGACTCAATCTGTAGCGAAAGCTTACCGTGCAGCGTGTACGCCTGACTTTTTTGTGTATAGCCGTCAGCATCGCTTGCAATACCGTGGGCAAATGGACGGTTCTAGACCCAGCAACAATCATCCAGTCGACGGTCAAGATCTAACTGCGGCCTTGCAAGCGGTGCTTGCTGAAAAACCGACCACAGAGAAGCAAACGCCAAGTATTGGGTGTAATATTAAGTGGCGGCCAGGCAATGAGCCGGATTACTTCTAAGCAAGACGCGTAAGGCAGCGAGCACACGACAGACAGAGTGAATAACGGAGACACGCATGGCAGCAAAAAAACCTTCGAGGCTTCTCAATAGCTGGGCCTATCAAAAAGCGAAAGATGCAGTAAGTGCAACCTTAGGGAGTCCCGCGAAGCTGCTTGAGTTAGTCTCTAATACCCGTATTTTAAATATACTGCGTAAAAACGAGCGCTTCAGCGACATCGTTGAACCCGTTAAGGCTGCGTTCCGATTACTTAAGCGTTACGCGAAAGGTGATTATCGCGATATCTCCAAAGAAAGCCTGATTTTACTAGCGACTTCGGTGATCTATTTCGTGATGCCAATCGATTTAATTCCAGACTTCCTATTTGGCTTGGGGTTTTTGGATGATATCAGTTTGTTAGCCTGGACGGTCAATGCGTTGTCGCAAGATCTAGAGCGATTCACCGAATGGGAAAAAGCGCAGGCAGAAGAGCAGGACGCGGAGCCCTTATTGTTACCTGCACCAACGGAAGACTAGTCAACTTTACTCATCGCTTTGTGTAGTACCTTTTGGTACTGGTTTGGCGCTGCGCGCTGAATCAGGTCCATCATTTTCGCGTCTTTGCCAATTAGCAGTCGCCGTTTATTTGCCAGCACCGCATCCAGAATCTGATTGGCTGCGGAGGTGGCCGTGGTGCGAGCCAACTTATCGAAGCGTTTCACGTCTGATTCGCGCTGGGTTTCGGATAGGCTATCGAACTCTCCGCCAACTCGGGCGTTACGTGCGATATTGGTTTTGACGCCACCCGGGTGCACGCTGGTACAACTCACGGTGCTGTTGGAAAGTTCTAACTCCTGTCGTAAGGCTTCGGTCATACCTCGGACGGCAAATTTACTGGCGTTATAGGCTGATTGTTCCGGCACACCGATCAGGCCAAACAGGCTCGACAGATTGACGATATGCCCCCATTGGGCGCGTTCAAGAATCGGCAAGAAGGCTTTGGTGCCATAGAGTACACCGAAGAAGTTAATTCCCATCAGCCATTCAAACTCGTCTAGTGAGGTTGCTTTTAAAGACCCTGATTTGAGGGCGACACCGGCGTTATTAATCACCAGGTTCACCTGGCCAAAGTGCTCCTCCACCTGATCTGCGTGGTAAAACACAGCCTCGCGGTTTGAAACATCAAGAGTTTGCGCTAGCACTTCGGCACCAAGTTCCTCTGCGATTGTTTTGGTTTCATCCAGGCCATTTTGGTTGACGTCGGAAATTGCAATTCGCGCACCACGTCGTGCCAATTCAATGACTAACTCACGCCCAATGCCACTAGCCGCGCCCGTAACCACGGCAACACTTTGATGAAACTTACTCATGATATTTTCCTTTAATCGCTACTGCGAGTATTTAGTTTTTCGTCTGACAGATTCAATAAAATTTCTGCCAGCCAACGTTTAAAATAGGCGCGATCACCTTTGGACTCGTCGCGATCGTAGCCGAGTGCCTCTTTCATTGCAGCGCCGGACACGACCTCGCCAACCAGCGCTAAGGTGACCAGCATAACGACACGCTTGGAGTTTTCGATTTTGGCTTCCGGGTCGATCATCAACCGGAATTTGTGCGACAGTTCGACGATTTTTTCCATATTGGGCTTCAATGAACTTTTAGCACCGTCTAGATGTAACCACACTGCTGCACGACCTTCGTCGTCCGGGTACACAGTCTCAAGGATGTGCGTGATGGCTGCCACGCGATCTTTAGGTGGCGCAGAGAGCGCTTCATCGATAGCGTGTGTGATCCGTTCGGTTGCGCGATTGCCTACGCGTTCGGCCAATGCGTTGACCATGCCATCGCGCGACCCAAAATGATGAATGATATTCGGGTGTGCCATGCCGGCGCGTTTTGCAACGGCACTGATAC
The DNA here is from genome assembly GCA_030426005.1 of Gammaproteobacteria bacterium. Taxonomy (GTDB): domain Bacteria; phylum Pseudomonadota; class Gammaproteobacteria; order Arenicellales; family Arenicellaceae; genus Arenicella. The sequence continues at coordinate 17,749 of JAUHZM010000004.1, read as the reverse complement.
GCAGTCCCGCGGCACCGACCTCTACCAACATGGATTCCGCAGCGTCCAGAATGGCTTCTTTCGCCGCCTCTGGTGAATCATGAGTTTTTCTTGCCATAAAAAATAATGTGACACGTTTGGAACCTGCTATTGACAGAACTGTCAACAGATTCTAAAGTAATAAACATGTAGTTTACAGACTTGTAAACATGAATGCTAGAACTAAAGCTGAAAGCGCTTCATCAAACTCTTTCAGTTTGATGTTCGGCACCGCCAACCTTACACCACAGCAGGTGAGCCATGAATGCACGTACTAATCCACAAATAGCCGACACTCAATCGCATTCCAAACTGGCGATTGAACCACGCAAAGTCCGGTTTGAATTTGATGATTTTGACTCACCGTTTTTCTATCAAGGAAATCCGCAAATCAGTGCGCTATGGGTGGCGATGTCGGCGAGCTTCCCGCCGGGGGAAACCGAGTTTATCCATTCTGTGCGGTTATTCAAAGACCAAGTCAGCGACCCAAAATTGCAACAGGAGATGAAGGAGTTTGCGGCACAGGAAGCACATCATTCGCTGCAGCATCGTAAAATAAATAAGTTGTTTGAATCACTAGGGTATCGCGCAGAGCAGATCGAGCAGGTGTTCAAAGACGTCTTGATCAAACGAGCCGATGAATGGACCGCCGAGCGCCGCCTAGCGCGTACCGTAGTGGCCGAACATGTCACGGCAGTGATGGCGCACTTCGCGTTAACTAATGCTGATTCCATGCAGCATTTTCCGACTTCGATTCGAAAATTGTTTCAGTGGCATGCGATTGAAGAAATTGAACATAAGTCGGTGGCATTCGATGTCTACATGCACTGTGTCGGCGACATTAAAGCGTTACGACGAGAGTTCCGTTATTTCTGCTACTGGGAATTCCCTCTCAAGATGACCCTTGCGACGCGTTACCTACTGAAAGAGATGGGCTACAAAGCCACCTGGCGGGATCGCAAAGTGTTGTGGCGTTATTTGTTTGGTGAAAATGGTTTGATCAAATCAGTGAAGCCGCTGTATATGATGTTCTTAAATAAGAATTTTCACCCGTGGCAGCATGACGACTCCAAACTGGTCGAGCAGTGGAAGCAAGATCTGTCGCCTTACTTTTTGAATAGTTAACCATATGGAATCGACGCATTACGATGCCATCATCATCGGTGCTGGCATCTCGGGCATTAGCGCTGCCTATCATCTACAAACTTATAATCCGGGTAAAACTTACGCTGTCTTGGAGCGACGCGATGCCTTGGGTGGCACTTGGGACTTATTTAACTACCCTGGGATTCGATCCGACTCAGATATGTATACCTTTGGGTTCTCGTTTCGGCCCTGGGAGGACCAATCGGCGATCGCTGAGAAAAGTAAAATTCTGGATTATTTGAACGCCACGGTAGCAGAATTTGGCATTGATAAGCATATCCAGTACGGGCACCACATCAAACAAGCATCTTGGGATACCGATCAGGCACGTTGGACCTTGACCACCGCGGATGGGGTACAGTTTAGCTGCCAGTTCCTCTATATGTGTGCCGGTTACTACAGTTACGATGAAGCCTATTCACCGGAATTTCCCGGCGCGAAAGACTTTAATGGTGACATTATTCATCCGCAGTTCTGGCCTGAGGATTTTGATTACAGCGACAAGAATATGGTGGTGGTCGGTAGCGGTGCGACCGCGATTACACTGGTCCCATCGCTGGCTAAGAAAGCCAAGCATGTGACCATGCTGCAACGTTCGCCGACGTATTTGGGCTCAAAGCCGGCCAAGGACCCGATTGCTAACCGACTCGCATCTTGGTTTGGCCGATGGGCCGCACGCTGGTGGTTTATTCTGACCACCATGTTTATTTATTGGATATCGAAGACGTTTCCGAACTTTGTGAAACGTAAAATGTCAGGGCACATTGAGGAGATTCTGGGGGATAAGTTCGATGCTAAGCATTTCACGCCGCTTTATAACCCCTGGGATCAGCGGGTTTGTCTATGTCCGGATGCCGATTTTTTTGAAGCAATAAAGGCAGACAAAGCCAGCATCGAAACCGATCACATCGAGCGCTTTACCGAACACGGTATTCAGCTGAAGTCAGGCAAGGAATTGACTGCGGATACGATTGTGACAGCGACCGGTCTGCAGATTCAGTTCCTAGGCGGCCTTGAATTTATTGTCGACGGCAAGCCTTTAAACACCCGTGACTCCTATGTCTACAAAGGCATGATGTTAAGCGGTGTGCCAAATACCTTCCTGGCAGTTGGGTACACAAATGCATCCTGGACACTGAAAGTGGATTTAACGCATCGTTACGCATCACGGTTGATCAACTATATGGATCAGAAAGGTCATCGAATCTGCAATCCGCAGCCACAAGGTGACTTGCAGGATGCACCGTTAATGGATCTGAGTTCGGGTTATATTCAACGTGCTTTGGATGACCTACCAAAGCAGGCGAGCACCAAACCATGGCGTTTGAATCAGAACTTTATTCTCGATAACCTGGCGTTGCGATTCACCGCGGTCGACGATCCAGCAATGACCTTTAGCTGATCATCGCCGAGTAAATACCCTTTTCTATCTTCAAATGCTTGAGTTAGCATAAGGGTATGATCCATTCCCTGTTTTTAATTTTCGTCGGGGCAGCGGTGTTCGGCACCCTGGCTCTAGTGGCACGCCAATCCTTGATTATTGGTTATATTGTGCTGGGTATGGTTTTAGGGCCATGGGGGCTGAAATGGGTGACCGATACTGACTTGATTCAGGATATCTCCAACATCGGCATTATCTTTTTATTGTTCTTGCTTGGCTTAAATTTGAGTCCAAGAAAGTTGCTGGTGTTGTTGCGTCAAACCATGATTGTGACCTTGCTAACCTCCGCCGTATTTGCGTCGGTCGGTTGGGCGTTTGCAACATTGGCCGGGTTTAATACGGTGAATGCCATAATCATTGGCGTTGCCTGCATGTTTTCCAGCACCATCATCGGACTCAAACTATTGCCGACCACGGTGCTACACCATCGCCATACGGGTGAGGTCATCATCAGTGTGCTGCTGCTACAAGATATTATCGCCATCGTGGTGTTGATCGCGTTTCAGGCGGCCTCCTCTGAACTGAACACCATGGTGGAACTGGCAAAATTGGTGGTGATGCTGCCGCTACTGTTATTGTTCGCATGGGCGTTGAAGCGTTGGGTTTTACTCAAATTATTAAGCAAGTACGACCGGATTCAAGAGTACGTCTTTCTGTTGGCTCTGGCCTGGTGTCTCGGTATTGCGCATCTTGCACACGCAATTGGATTTTCGCATGAAACTGGCGCCTTTATTGCCGGGATCACTGTGGCGACGAGTCCTATTGCCTTGTTTATTGCCGAAAGCCTAAAGCCCTTGCGTGACTTCTTTTTGGTGATGTTTTTCTTCGCCCTGGGTGCGGGGCTAAATCTCTCCGCGTTGGATCAAATATGGCTGCCGGCTATTTTGTTGGGTGGCGCTATGTTGGTGATCAAGCCCATTATTTTTCGGTTTGCTCTGCATCGCGTGTCGGAAACCAGCAAATTGGGTTGGGAAACCGGTTTTCGACTAGGTCAGATGAGTGAGTTTTCGTTACTCATTGTCTTCGTGGCATTGCAAAGCGCACTGATAGAGCCAGCCGCGGTGTATTTTGTGCAGCTTGCCACCTTGGTGACCTTTATTGGTTCCAGTTATTCAATCGTGTTGCGGTACCCAACCCCCGTCGCTGTGTCAGAGAAATTAAGGCGCGACTAATGAATCAAGTAATTTTCGGCTGCGGTGACGTGGGCCGACGTATCGCACGGTTATTGACCAGTGATGGCGTATCACGTGACGCCATCGTGGCTTATGTGCGTACCTCAGCGAGTGCTGAGGTGTGTTCCCGGTTGGGTGTTATGGCGTTGCGTGTAGACCTCGATAATCTTCAGCGTGGACTGAGTCCCTGTCATGAGAGTCAGTTGTATTACACTGTCGCGCCGCCAAAGCACGGCACTCAAGATCTGCGTACCGAGGCACTACTCGCGGCATTTGTCAGAGATCAAGTGCGCCCTAGTAAAGTGGTGGTGATCAGTACCACGGGTGTGTATGGTGATTGCGATGGCGACTGGGTAACAGAACAAACACCGGCCAACCCAAGTACCGAGCGCGGACAAAGACGGCTTGATATGGAGCAGCGTTGGTTGAGTTGGGGTCATAAGATGCGCGTGCCTGTGGTCATACTACGTGTGCCAGGTATCTACGCGTATAGTCGACTACCGCGTGAGCGAATTAAAGCTGGAACCCCAGTGGTCAAACGTGATGAGTGTGGTTATACCAATCGAATTCATGCCGATGATTTAGCCCGTGTCTGTATCGCCGCAATGCAGCACGGCAAGCGCGGCGAAATCTACAATGTGACAGATGGCCAGCCTGGATCTATCACCGAATACTTGCAGGCCGCCGCGCATGTGCTAGGCCACGACCCGTTACCAGAAATCAGCATGCAGGAAGCACAGCAACAACTCAGTGCTGGTATGTTGTCGTACTTGAGTGAGTCGCGAAAAATTAGCAATCAGAAAATGCTGACTGAACTGGGCGTGGAATTGAAGTACCCAGATTTTATGCAGGGGATTAAATACTGACAAAGCCGCGCTACCGCTTGAATGGTAGCGCGGATTGCCATTGCTGATGGGGGCATCAGCGTCCCAACCCCTACTCAGGATTTAGTTGCCACAATGGAAATGGTCTTTGTGGCGATAACAGTCGCGGTTGCGCAGATAGTATTCAGAGAAACCGGCAGTTGGACAGCGTGGCGCATAGCGTGAACGATAGTCCCGTCGACCGCCGCCATAATAGTATCGGTTCGAATAGTACGGATCGTAGTAATACGGGTCGTAATAGTACGACTGGCGATGGCGTTTGCGATAATGGCGTTTTTTGTGATGCCGATCACCTCGATAGTGTTTGCGATGATGGCGATAGTGGTCGTCATGCACGCCAATGCTCAAACCGGGTATGTCGATATGCACACTGCCTTTGGCAGCGGCGGTACCGGGTACCAGCAGCAGTAGGGCAATTAGACCTGCGCCAGCCATGGAAAAGCGGGTAAAAGTCTTCATAGGAACCTCCTGATTGATTACGATAAGGTCAATCTAAACGAAGAGAGCTGAACCATAACTGAACCATATGCAACTCAAACAACAGGACTTTAAATCGATTGTGGTACTCACTGGCGCGGGTATCTCAGCTGAATCCGGTATTAAGACCTTTCGCGCTTCGGATGGTTTGTGGGAGGAGCATCGGATTGAAGATGTGTCGACGCCAGAAGGATTTGAGCATGATCCTGCGTTAGTACACCGTTTCTATAATCAACGGCGCAGACCGATTCTGGATGGTGCGGTAGCGCCCAACCCAGCGCATTTGGCGCTGGCTAAACTGGAGGCGGATTTCAATGGGGAGTTTATGCTTGTAACCCAGAATATTGACAATCTGCATGAGCAAGCTGGATCTCGGTGTATCCGCCATATGCATGGCGAAATTCTCAAAATGCGATGCAAGGTAACAGACCAGGTATTCGCTTGTGATGATGATCTCAGTCTAAGCAGCGAGTGTGCTTGTTGCTCGCAAGCGGGTAATCTGCGACCACACATCGTTTGGTTCGGTGAGATGCCTCTGTACATGGACGAAATCTATAACGCGCTCGCGCGATGCGATTTGTTTATCTCGATCGGCACTTCTGGCAATGTGTACCCGGCTGCCGGGTTTGTGCAAGCGGCAAATCAGGTTGGTGCACTGACGTTAGAGCTGAATTTGGAGGCGTCGCAGGTTGCCACACAATTTGACCAAACTGTGTATGGCAAGGCCGGCGAGTTGTTGCCGGCTTGGGTGGCGTACTTTTTACGCTGACAAGCCGTCTGATTGGCACAATTCATGCTTAAAAATTTGGGTATGGCGATGTGGGATCGCCAACTATCATTTTAGAGGTAATAGAAAATGAAAGCGAAATACCCGACTCTTGCGAATCAAGCGGCGGCGAATGCGGTGCGTATGTACACGCATCGTGTGTTACTGGTGGAAAGTAATTTTGGCGCGAGTCAGCAAAACCAGATGGCGCAAAAATTGCGCGATCAAAATTTTGAATCTCTGGAAACCACACATTCAAGTAAGGACTTATTGCAAAAAGTGAAGCTGATGTCACCGGACGTTTTGATTTTGTCCGTGGTGTCTTTGGACGAGGCTACGCTACAGCAATTGGTCGAGATAAACCACGCAAACCCTTTACCGGTGGTGGTTTTCGCGACCAAGCACTCACCAGAATTTATGCAACCGGTGGTCGAGGCCGGGGTTAGTTCTTACGTCGTGGATGACGTAAAAGCGCATCGTCTTCCGGTAATTATTGATTTAGCGATTTATCGATTTAATCAAATGCAGAGTCTTTGCAAAGAGTTAAAAGATACCCAGACACGCCTGTCTGATCGCAAGATTATTGAGCGTGCAAAGGGTATTTTGATGCAGCAAAAGAACCTGAACGAGAACGAAGCCTATTCGCAAATGCGTCGTTCAGCGATGGATAATGGGCAGACTATGGTCGATCTCTCTAAGCGCATTATTGAAGTGACCGACATTTTGAAGTGACTCCAATGAGTGCAAGCCCTCGCTCGCTTGCACTCTTTTGGCGCAGGATGCGCCTCTTACACCAGTAAATATCAAGAAAACGTCAAAGCCATTCCTCTTTTTTAATTAAATAAAAGTTGGCACGGTGATTGCTTTACCCCAGATTGAGTGTCCGGTGTTTCCTACGCGCCAGGCCATCAACAACCTCGAAGAGCAACGCCGTTACTCAAGGTAGAGCAGTTCTAATAGTCGATCACAGCGGCGTGATCGTGTACCCATTTAATTAAATTGGTTTCACTAGCCACCGATATTTACGGTGACGCCACCACACGCAATCGAGGTAGTTTATGTTCCGACGCAGTCTCTTTCGAGTTCTTATCGCTTCTGTTTTTCTAACTTCTATTACCACGTTATTTTCAGCTCACGCAGAAATTGGCGAACCAGAGAAAGACGAGCTAACTTTCGGCTTTATTAAACTCACGGACATGGCGCCAATCGCCATAGCGTACGAAAACGGTTACTTCGAGGATGAAGGCCTGTATGTCACGATCGAAGCGCAAGCGAACTGGAAAGTACTGCTCGATGGCGTCATTGATGGCAAGTTGGATGGTGCGCACATGTTGGCCGGGCAGCCTTTGGCAGCTACGATTGGTTTCGGTACCAAAGCGCATATTGTTACGCCATTTTCCATGGACTTGAACGGCAATGGGATCACCGTCTCCAATGAGATTTGGAAGAAAATGAAGGCGCATGTTCCAATGGAAGATGGTAAGCCAGTTCACCCGATTAAGGCCGATTACCTGAAGCCGGTCGTGGATGAGTTTAAGCAGAAAGGCGAGCCATTCAAAATGGGCATGGTATTCCCAGTATCGACCCATAACTACGAATTACGTTACTGGCTAGCCGCCGGTGGTATTCACCCAGGTTACTACGCACCACACAAAGGCGATACGGCGGGTACCATCGATGCAGACGCACTACTGTCAGTCACACCGCCTCCACAAATGCCATCAACCCTTGAAGCGGGCACGATCTATGGTTATTGCGTTGGTGAGCCATGGAACCAACAAGCCGTATTCAAAGGCATTGGTGTACCCGTTATTACCGATTACGAAATCTGGAAAAACAATCCGGAAAAAGTCTTTGGCATGACCAAGGAGTTCACTGAAAAATATCCAAACACCACGGTACGTGTTGTAAAAGCCCTAATCCGCGCAGCGAAATGGTTGGATGAGAATGACAACGCGAATCGTCCGGCGGCGGTAAAAATCCTGGCGCAATCAAACTACGTTGGTGCCGACTACGAAGTGATTGCCAACTCCATGACGGGCACCTTCGAGTACGAAAAAGGCGACAAGCGCGCTGTGCCGGACTTCAACGTGTTTTTCCGTTACAACGCCACCTACCCATATTACTCCGATGCGATCTGGTATCTGACGCAGATGCGCCGCTGGGGCCAGATTTCGGAGCCGAAATCAGATGAATGGTATGTCGAAACGGCCAAAGATGTTTATAAGCCAGGTATCTACGCGACGGCGGCTAAGGAACTCATCGCGGAAGGGTTAATGAAAGCGGACGAATTCCCGAACTTTGCGACTGAAACGGGTTTTAAACCTGAGCAAACTGAATTCATCGACAACATCAGCTTCGATGGTAGCAAGCCTAATGCCTATCTAAAGAAGTTTGACATTGGTCTCAAAGACGAAACTCTGTAACCAACGACGCCCCGCTCACTGGAGCCACTTATGTCTACGCATACTCAAGAAGTACCGCAATCACGCGCGGCTGATCTACTCAATGCCTTGGGGCGCGCGCTGCTTGCATTCGATGTAAAAGTTGTGCTCTACCCAATTATGGGGCTGGTCGCGTTCTGTATCGTTTGGTCGATCACCGCCAATCGGATTGACACTTCGCTGGGAAAATTTCCTGGCCCAGCGCAAGTGTACGAGCAGGCAACGGTACTGGTTGACGAGCACCGTGAAACCAAGCAGAAAGCCGCCGCATTCTATGAGCGCCAGGAAAAGCGTAATGCGGCTAAGCTGGCAAAAGATCCGAATGCTAAGGTCAAAATTCGCAAATACACGGGCAAGGAAACCTTTTTTGATCAGATTTTTACGAGCCTGAAAACGGTTATGTTTGGCTTCGTAATTGCGTCTCTGATTGCGGTACCGGCTGGCATTGTGTGTGGACTCAGCGATGGAATTTACAAGGCGGTGAATCCCTTGATACAGATATTTAAGCCGGTGTCACCGTTGGCATGGTTGCCGTTGATCACCATGGTGGTGAGTGCCGTGTATGTGTCGGACGATCCGTTTTTTGAAAAGTCGTTCTTGAATTCGGCGTTTACCGTTGCTTTATGTTGCCTATGGCCGACCTTGATCAATACCGCGGTCGGCGTGGCAAATGTGGATAAAGACCTGTTGAACGTGAGTCGTGTCATTAAGTTACCGGCATTAACGCATGTACGCAAAATCATTCTTCCGGCGTCAATCCCGATGATCTTCACAGGGCTTAGGTTGTCGTTAGCAACGGGTTGGATGGTGTTGATCGCGGCGGAGATGCTGTCGCAAAACCCAGGATTGGGCAAATTCGTATGGGACGAGTTTCAGAATGGCTCATCGAATTCCTTGTCGCGCATCATGGTCGCCGTTGTGGTGATTGGTGTCATCGGCTTTGCGCTGGATCGTTTGATCCTAATGATTCAACGCTGGGTTAGTTGGGACAAACTGGCGGTTCTGCGCTAACGGCCTACAAATAGCTGGATACGAGAGAGTAATCATGGCGAATAAATTCTTAGAAATTTCTCAGGTTGGCATCGAATTTCCAACCCCTAACGGGCCGTTCTGCGCTTTACGTGGTGTGGATTTCACGATTGATAAGGGCGAGTTTGTGTCAATTATCGGTCACTCGGGTTGCGGTAAGTCGACGGTCTTGAATATTGTGGCAGGCCTGTATCAGGCTACCGAAGGCGGCGTTATTTTAGACGGTCGAGAAGTGGATGAGCCCGGGCCAGATCGCGCAGTGGTATTTCAAAGCCACGCGCTGATGCCATGGTTGAATGTGTACGAAAACGTGGCCTTGGGCGTAGAGCAGGTATTCAAGGGGCAAAAAAACAAAGCGGAGATGAAGTCCTGGATTGAACATAATCTCAAGCTGGTAAAGATGGATCATGCGATGCACAAAATGCCGCATGAAATATCCGGGGGGATGAAACAACGCGTCGGTATAGCACGTTGTTTGGCGATGCAACCGAAAGTCATGCTGATGGATGAGCCGTTCGGTGCCTTGGATGCGTTAACACGAGCCAATCTGCAAGATTCGGTCATGGAGATTCAAAAAGAACTCGATACCACTGTGATTCTGATCACGCACGACGTGGACGAAGCTGTGTTGATGTCGGACAAAATCGTGATGATGTCAAATGGTCCAGCCGCCAAGGTAGGCGAAATATTGGATATTGAGTTGGCCAGACCTCGGGAGCGTCTGGCGCTGTCTAAGAGCGATCAATTTAACTTTTATCGCCAGCAAGTTTTGTCATTTCTGTATGAAAAGAAAGGCGTGGTGGACTTTGATGAAGCTAAAAAGCAGCGCGAGGTGTCAGACCACGCGCCTGAGACAGCCGAAAAAATTAGCTAATAACTAACCGTGCGTTCAGCGCAGAGCCACACCTTTAATGACTTGATTAGTCCCTTCAATGTTGAAGTTGCGTTAATCGATTCACCCAAATTTGTAGAGCGAACTAAATACACGTTATGAATAAGCAAAAGAAGAGCGTACCAGGTCTGGCTTTGTTATTGGCTAGCGGTTTGATCGGAACACCGGCGTATGCAGATCAGGATACTGGAAAATTTTTTGGTGATTTCCGACTACGCTATGAAGCGGTCAACCAAGATAACGCATTAAGCGACGCAGATGCGCTGACCCTACGCAGTCGCCTTGGTTACAAGAGCCCAACATGGTCGGGCTTCTCGGCTTTGATCGAAGTGGAAGACAGCACAAGCCTGATTGATGACTTTAGTGTGCCACCTGCCGGCGTCAAAACCGGTCAATACTCAGTGATCGCAGACCCGGAAGTCACCGAAATTGATCAGGCCTTCGTGCAATACAGTAATAGCGTGGTGACCGCCAAACTAGGGCGTCAAGTGTTTACCTTAGATGGCCATCGTTTCGTTGGTCACGTTGGCTGGCGCCAGGACCGACAAACCTTCGACGGTGTCGTCGTCAGCGCCAAGCCGAGTGAAACATGGACGATGACCGCAGCCTATATCAATAAGCGGAACCGAATCTTTGCTGAAGAAGCGGACATAGACAGTGAAGACATCATTCTAAACACCGCTTATCAAACCAAGGCTGGTAAGTTGGTTGGCTACGGCTACCTGCTGGAGCAGGAAGATAACCCGGGCTCTGAATTGGATACATACGGGGTAAGTTTCACGGGCGCGACACCAGTGGCCGACACAAAGATCCTGTATGACGTCGAGTACGCGACTCAGGACAAAGCTGGTGTGTTCGATACCGATTACATCAAGTTAGAAGGCGGTGTTGTGAATGCTGGACTGACTGCCAAATTGGGCATGGAAATTCTGGGTTCGGATGATGGTCAAACCGGCTTTGCAACGCCCTTGGCGACGCTGCATAAATTCAACGGTTGGAGTGACCAATTCCTAGCGACTCCGAATGCGGGCTTAGAAGACGTCTACTTCAAATTGGCTGGTAGCTTAGCTGGTGGTAAATGGTTGGCTGCGTATCATGATTTTTCATCCGATGTTGCACTTCAAGGGAACAGCGATCTAGGCGATGAGATTAATCTGCAATACACGCGCGGCATCAATAAGTACTTCTCGGCAGGCATTAAATATTCAACCTACTCAGCGGGCGACACGGTATTTGGAAAAGTGGATACAGACAAGCTGTGGCTATGGGCAGGCGCTAAATTTTAGAGGAACAGGCGAATGGCGAAACTTAAGGTGGTTGTAGTTGGCAACGGTATGGTGGGCCACCACTATGTCGAAACATTGGCCAACAGCGATATCGATGCAGATATTTGTGTGATTGGTGGCGAAACGCGGCCAGCTTATGATCGCGTTCATTTGTCTGAAGTATTTGACGGGAAAGCGCCAGCCGATCTGGCGCTGACCACCCGAGAGGCCTACGAAGAGCTCGGTGTGGATGCGCATTTCGGGGATTTTGTCAGCAAAATTGACCGTGACAACAAACAAGTAGTCACCGAAGGTGGGCAAGTCTTTGACTACGACAAATTGGTGCTCGCCACGGGTTCTTACCCGTTTGTTCCCCCTGTACCAGGCCGTGAGCGAGCGCATTGCTTGACCTACCGCACGATTGACGACTTGGGCGAAATCAAAGCATCCGCTAAAGGCAAACAAGTCGGCGTGGTGGTCGGTGGTGGCTTATTGGGTCTGGAGTGTGCGAACGCACTTAAAAACCTCGGCCTAGAGGCACACGTGGTGGAGTTTGCGCCGGGTTTGATGGGTGTTCAATTAGACGAAGGCGGCAGCCGGATGCTGCGGCGCAAGATCGAAGCGCTCGGCGTTAAAGTGCACACCAGCAAGGCAACTGAGAAGATTGTTGAAGGTGATCAGCACCGATTGCGCATGGAGTTTGCTGACGAAACTTCTTTAGAAACCGACATGATTGTCTTCTCCGCAGGGATTCGTCCTTATGATCAGCTCGCCCGTGATGCCGGATTGAAGGTCGGTGAGCGTGGTGGAATCGAGATCGATTATCACTGTAAAACGTCCGACGAGAATATTTTTGCCATTGGTGAATGCGCGGTGTTGGGGAACTTTATCTTCGGACTCGTAGCGCCCGGCTACCGCATGGCGGAAGCGGCGGTTTTGCAGTTGAGCGATGACAAAGTCTCATTCACCGGCGCGGATATGAGTACCAAACTCAAGTTACTCGGTGTGGATGTTGGTTCAGTTGGCGACTCAAAGGGCATGGCCGACGGTGCATTGGCGTTTGTGTTCAGTGATGAAAGAGATGAAGTCTACAAACGATTGAATGTGTCACCCGATGGCAAATACGTGCTCGGCGCCACCTTGGTTGGTGATTGCGATGATTACGACACCATTTTGCAATACTACTTGAACGAGATTGAGCTACCTGAAAACCCGGAGTCACTGATCTTGCCAGCATCCGACGGTGCCGCACCGACCTTGGGTGTGGATGCGTTGCCGATGACGGCGTCGATTTGTTCTTGCCACAACGTAACCAAAGGCGATGTGATCAATGCTATCGACAATGGCTGTATGACGGTGGCGGCGGTGAAGTCGGATACCAAAGCGTCGACCGGTTGTGGCGGTTGTGCGGCCTTACTCAAAAACGTGGTGGATTTTGAGTTGGCATCCCGCGGTGTGGAGGTGGATACCTCGATCTGCGCGCATTTTAAATATACACGCCAAGAACTGTTTACCATCGTTCAAAGCACGCAGACTAAAACCTTTGATCAGCTGCTGGCCAGCCATGGTCAGGGGCGCGGATGCGATATCTGTAAGCCCGCCGTGGCGTCCATTCTTGCCTCGTTATGGAACGAGCATGTCTTAGCGTCGGATCTGGTACCGCTGCAAGATACCAACGACACCTTTATGGCCAACATGCAAAAAGATGGCACGTACTCGGTCGTCCCGCGTGTGCCGGGTGGTGAGATTTTACCGGACCAGCTGATTGCCTTGGGCGAGGTGGCGAAACAGTTTGATCTGTACAGCAAAATCACAGGCGGTCAACGTGTGGACTTGTTTGGTGCGCGATTGAATGATTTGCCAGAGATCTGGTCACGGTTGATCGAAGCTGGTTTTGAAACCGGCCATGCGTATGCCAAATCTCTGCGAACCGTAAAGTCCTGCGTTGGCAGCACCTGGTGCCGGTATGGTGTGCAGGACAGCGTGGGCCAGGCGATCGATATTGAGCATCGATACAAAGGCTTGCGTTCGCCGCATAAATTGAAGATGGCGGTGTCGGGCTGTACACGAGAGTGTGCGGAAGCGCAGAGTAAAGACGTTGGGATTATCGCCACTGAGCATGGTTGGAACCTGTATGTGTGCGGTAACGGCGGCATGAAACCGCGTCATGCAGATTTGTTCGCAACTGATTTGGACACCGCAACGCTGATCAAATACATCGATCGATTTTTGATGTTCTATGTGCGTACGGCCGACCGCTTGCAGCGCACGTCAGTATGGTTAGAGAGTCTGGAAGGAGGATTACCTTACTTACAGGACGTAATCATTAATGACTCGCTGGGGATTGCAGATGACCTTGAGCGTCAAATGCAGCACGTGATTGAAACGTACCAATGCGAATGGAAAACGGCGCTGAGTGATGACGAAAAACTCAAGCGTTTCCGCCACTTTGTGAATTCGGATCTGGCTGACGACAACGTGGTGTTCGTGGAAGAGCGAGGTCAAAAGCGTCCAGCAGATTTGCAGGAAAAAGCGCAGAAAACCTTAAAAGCCGTGTCGTAATCAAGTTCATCCGTGGAGAAGCAGCCAATGGGCGCGCAAAAATTATGTAACAAAAAAGATCTGGTGGTTAACTCGGGTGTGTGTGCGCTGGCACAGGTAAATGGTCAGCCACAACAGCTCGCAGTGTTCTACCTGCCAGACACCGAACAGCAGGTATTTGCCATCCATAACTGGGACCCTTTAGGGCGTGCCAATGTCTTGTCGCGCGGCATCGTCGGCAGCATCGACAATGAGCTGGTGGTGGCGTCGCCGCTGTATAAGCAACACTTTTCGCTCACCACAGGTAAGTGCCTGGAAGAAGATATCTCCGTGCCAACGTTTGCCGTCACGCTGTCCGGTGACGATGTGTTGCTCACGGCGTAAATGATGACCACGCAGGCGACAACCTGCCCTTATTGTGGCGTTGGTTGTGGGGTACAGGTTCAGTCTGAGTCTGATGCAATTCAGGTGCAGGCCGATGATCAGCATCCCGCCAACCTCGGACGGCTATGTAGTAAAGGCAGTGCGCTGGCTGCGACGGTGTCTGACACTGGGGAAGCCGCACGCATACGGCATCCCAGTATTGATGGAAAACAAGTCGACTGGAACCAGGCAACCGACCACATCGCTGCATCGATTCGTACCGCGATTGATGAGCACGGGGCTGGCAGTGTGGCGTTTTATTTGTCCGGTCAGTTGTTAACTGAAGACTACTACGTTGCCAATAAGTTGATGAAAGGATTTATCGGCACGGCAAATGTCGATACTAATTCGCGGCTCTGTATGTCCTCTGCGGTAGCGGCGTATCAGCGTGCATTCGGTGCCGATGCGGTACCCTGTTGTTATGAAGACCTAGAATGCACCGACCTGCTGGTATTAATCGGCTCCAACGCCGCATGGACGCACCCGGTGTTGTATCAGCGAATGGTGCAAGCCAAACAATCGAACCCCAATTTACGGGTCGTGTTAATCGACCCGCGTCGCACGGTCAGCAACGATTTGGCCGATCTGCATTTACCTTTAAAGCCAAGTTCAGACGGCATCCTGTTCAAGGGTTTGTTGCACTACCTAATTGAGCACGATGTGATCGATCGTGCATTCATTGCGGACCACACCGACGGCTTCGCAGAAGCTGAGCGCTCCGTGGATTCTTGGGACATTAGTCGCGTGGCTGAGCACACGGATTTGAGTCGAGACGAACTCACATTATTTTATGACTGGTTTGCGACGACGCCTAAAACCATCAGTTTTTATTCGCAGGGTATTAATCAGTCCGCGACCGGCACGGACAAGTGTAACGATATTATTAACTGCCATCTGGTCACCGGGCGCATTGGACACCCGGGAATGGGGCCGTTTTCAATCACCGGACAGCCAAATGCCATGGGCGGTCGCGAGGTCGGTGGTCTCGCAAGTCAATTAGCTGCGCATATGGGGTTTGGCGAGCCAGAGACCAATCGGGTGCAACGCTTTTGGAATGCGCCGACGGTGGCAAAGCAGCCGGGCTTGAAAGCCGTTGATTTGTTTGAGGCCATGCACCGCGGCGATATTAAAGTAGTTTGGATTCTCGCCACCAATCCGGCGGTTAGCTTACCTAATAGCGAGCACGTTCGCGCTGCGCTAGCCAAGTGCCCGACCGTGATCGTGTCGGATCTCACCGCGAATGACACGACCGAGTACGCTAATGTGTTGCTTCCAGCATTGGGCTGGGGCGAAAAAGACGGCACCGTCACCAACTCCGAGCGTCGTATCAGTCGGCAGCGCGCATTCCGACCTCCGCTCGGCGAGGCCAAACCGGATTGGTGGGCATTGACGCAGGTAGCCCAGAAACTAGGGTACACGGATCAATTTCCTTATACCTCAGCCCACCAAGTGTTTGTCGAGCATGCACAACTTTCGGGTTTTGAGAACCACGGCACGCGTGCATTTGATATTTCAGGCCTGAGTAGTTTAAATCAGCACGATTACGACACGCTCAAGCCGATACAGTGGCCGGTTAATGAAACAGCACCACTTGGTACGGTGCGTTTATTTACCGATCATCGGTTTTTTACGGCCACACAACGTGCGCAATTCATTGCTGCAGCGCCACAAATAGTGGACGTGCCAGACGGCATGTTCTTGCTCAACACCGGTCGATTACGGGATCAGTGGCACACCATGACCAGAACGGGTCAAGTCGCTGCGTTGTCAGCGCATGATGAGTTGCCATTTGTTGACATGCATCCTGCGGACGCCAAGGAGTTGGGACTATCACAACATCAGTTCGTGCAGGTGCGAAACCAATATGGCCGCTTCGTTGGTCGACTTAATGTGGTTGCGTCGGTACAACCCAAGCAACTGTTTGCACCAATTCACTGGAATCAGAAATTTGCACAGCACGCGGTGGTGAGCAACGTGGTCGCGCCGGTAGTCGACGCCGTGTCAGGGCAACCGCAATCCAAAGCGGCCGTGGTGTCAGTTCAGCCTTTTGAATGCCAACAATGGGCGCGTATTGTCACGACGGTGCCCTTGCAATCCGCTGATTGGGCATATTGGGCGCAGACGCGGACTGCAAATGGCTTTGTCACCCTGGTGGGGATGGACCAGGAGATTGATTGGCAAGCATGGCTGCGATCACGTTTCGAGGCGTCGGTGTTTGTGAAGCACTACCAAAACCCGATCTCCGGGCAACAGGCCTTGATTGCCAGTGATGACAAGCAACCGCTGGCGCTGGTGTTTACGCATACAGACGTTGCGAAACTGCCGAGCCAAGTTTGGCTTGAAAGGGTCTATGCGATTAATGATTCAACGGCCTTAAATAAAGAACTCCACGGCGAATTGGGTGGCTATGATGAGCTGGTTTGCAGCTGCTTTAAAACCACTCGAAAGACCATCACTGCGGCTATAGAGCAAGGTAGTAGTGACTTAGACACATTAGCGGCGACTTTGGGTTGCGGTTCTAAGTGTGGCAGTTGCCGTCCTGAGCTGAATGAATTGTTACGCCTAACGACGCAAAAAAACATGGTCGCGTGACGTAGTCTGGTAGACTCGAGTTCGACTCGAACTACCAATGGAAAGACCACCATGTATTTACGGATTTTAATTGGGCTGTTGTTGTTGCTGACGGTCTCGGCGTTAAAGGCAACTGAACAAGAGCCAGAAGCTGAGACCTTTATTATAGTGCATGGGGCAACTGGCGGCGGTTGGGACTGGCGTGTGGTGAGTGAACACCTTCTTGAGGCCGGACATCGTGCATTCAGACCAACGCTGACTGGCTTGGGAGAACGCTATCACCTAGCCGGACCAGACGTGAATCTGGATACGCACATTCAAGACATCGTTAGCCTAATTGAATTTGAAGAGTTAGACGACGTGGTGCTGGTTGGCCACAGCTACGGCGGCATGGTGATCACCGGTGTGATGAACAAGATTCCAGAGCGAATCAAGCATGCCACCTTTCTCGATGCACTGCTGCCCGATCATGGAATGTCGGCAGAAGAAGTTACCAAACTTCCAATTCGCTCCTGGCCAGTGGCGAATGGGGTCGTAAAGTTTCCTTGGGTCGACGAGTCCAAACCGTTTCCACGTGATGTCGTGCATCCGGTGAACACGCTCACTCAGCCAGTCAACTTCGATAATCCACGAGCGCACGCCATTGCGGCAACGTTCGTGGCGTTTGTACCAGAAGGGCA
>JAUHZM010000168.1 GCA_030426005.1 Gammaproteobacteria bacterium | reverse complement strand
AAGGCGTGATCATTGATCACTTGCAGGCACATCGCCGCGAGGCAGATGCTGTCATTATTAATCCGGGCGGTTTGACGCACTATTCAGTAGCGCTGCGCGACGCAATTTCCGGCTGCCAAATACCAACTGTCGAGGTGCATCTGTCTGACATTCACGCGCGCGAGGCGTTTCGGCAGGTGTCTATGATCAAGGATGTCTGTTTGACGCAGATTGCCGGTCGAGGCAAGCAGGGCTACGTGGATGCGCTGGAATTTTTGAATCAGGAGTTCGGTTAGATCGATTTTAACGCATGCTGCTGATGAAATATTGTCAGCATCCACCATTCTTGCATTGCCCGGTGTTGGGAATTATCTATAATCCGGCGCATGAAATTTGATCTCTTAAAAACCGACGGCCAAGCCCGTCGAGCACGACTTTCCTTTGCTCGTGGCGATATCCAGACGCCGATTTTTATGCCGGTTGGCACTGCTGCTACCGTCAAAGCGGTTACCCCTAAAGAGTTGGAGCAGGTTGGCGCGCAAATCGTGCTCGGAAATACCTTCCATCTCATGTTGCGGCCAGGCACCGATGTGATTCAGGCGCACGGCGACTTGCACGATTTTATGCAGTGGCAGAAACCGATCTTGACCGACTCTGGTGGATTCCAAGTTTGGTCGCTGGCTGAGCTACGCAAGATTTCAGAAAAAGGCGTCACCTTTCGCTCGCCGATCGACGGCAGTAAGAAATTTCTTGGGCCAGAAGAAGCCATTGAGATTCAGCGTAAACTCGGCTCCGATATCGTCATGATTTTCGACGAGTGTACGCCGTTTCCGGCCACTGAAGCCGAAGCGCGATCCTCCATGGAGTTGTCAATGCGTTGGGCAAAGCGCTCCAAGGATGCGCATGGCGACAGTGCGTCAGCGCTATTCGGCATCATTCAGGGCGGCATGTATGAGCATCTGCGAGATGAGTCGCTGGCTGGTTTAAAGGATATTGGTTTCGATGGATACGCGATTGGAGGATTATCAGTCGGTGAACCGAAAGAAGATATGTATCGCATTCTTCGTCATCTAGCGCACAAAATGCCCGAACACGCCCCGCGTTATTTGATGGGGGTTGGAACACCAGAGAACTTGGTGACCGCGGTGAGTTACGGCGTCGACATGTTCGATTGCGTGCTTCCAACACGTAATGCCCGTAATGGTTGGTTGTATACGCGGACCGGTGTGGTCAAGATTCGTAACGCCAAATATGAGATGGATACCCGCCCAATTGATGAAACCTGCGGTTGCGATACTTGTAAACAGTTTTCGCGTTCTTATATTAAGCACTTACTTAAAACCAATGAGATTTTAGGTGCTCGATTGGCGACTGTGCATAACCTGCATTTTTTCCTAGATTTAATGCAGCAAATGCGTGACGCGATCGAGGCAGGCCAGTTCGATGAATTTCGTGCAAATTTCTTCGAGATGCGCGGCCAACCTGACCCAACTGTGGCATAATTCGCCCTTGATTTTTGGGTCGTCCGACGCGGAACGTGAGCAAAGTGCGACGTCGGCAACACACAGATAATTGAAAATAACCAGGTACACAGGTAACGCCTAATGAACGACTTACTTAGTTTTTTTATTTCCGACGCCGCTGCACAGACTGCCGGTACATCAGGGTCTAGCAGTATCATGAGTCTGTTACCAATGATCCTGCTGTTCGTGGTGTTTTACTTTCTGCTGATCCGTCCGCAGCAAAAACGTCAGAAAGAACATCGAAATATGGTTGCCGGATTGAGCAAAGGCGACGAAGTGGTGACCATGGGTGGTGTGCTCGGCAAGATTACCCAGGTTGACGAAAACTTTATCACCGTTGAAATTGCGCAGGGCACAGAAATCCGCGTCCAGCGTATGTCGGTGCAAGCCATGATGCCAAAAGGCACCTACTAATCCAGTCTGTCGGGGAGATAATGTGGGCTGGTGCAGGCAGGGTTTGCCGTGTTGCCAGTCCCACGTAAACGAAACTTTACAGACAAAGCGATTGCTATCCCGGTGTGTCGCCTATGTCTTTCGAGCAGAGCGCCGTCGTTATAAATTATGAATAAAAATCCTACCTGGAAATATCTACTGTTGTTGTTCATTGTCGCGTTCGGCGTGATCTATGCAACGCCCAACCTGTTTCAAGCTGAACCCGGTTTGCAAGTCGTTGGTGCGCGAACAGCCGAAGTCGACACCGCGGTGATGGAGCGTGTGAAAACCACGCTGGAAACTGCTGGTATCAATGTTAAGTCCATTTCACTTGAGCCAGGCAAGGTGCGGGCTCGATTGGGTTCAGAAGACGATCAAACTCGCGGTCAGCGCATTTTAAAAGAAGAGCTGGGCGATCTTTACCCAGTTGCGATGGCTGATTTGACTACCACACCGGATTGGTTGCAGAACCTCGGTGGCGCGCCGATGTATTTGGGTTTAGATTTGCGTGGTGGTGTGCACTTTTTGCTGCAAGTCGATATGGATGCGGCGGAAAAGAAAGCCAACGACGATTATTACGAGGACATTCGCAAGTTGTTGCGAGAAGAGGGTTTACGTTATTCCGGGATCAATCAACAGGCTAACGGCAGCATCACCATTCGTTTTACCGACGAAGAGGTGCGCGACAAGTCGTATGACCAGGTCTCAGCCAAATACCCGGAGTTACAGCGCCTAGAGAGCGAGCAGGATGGGAATTTTATTCTGACCATCGAAGTCAATGAGACTGCTTTAGCCGAAATTCGCAGCGCCGCATTGAAGAAAAACATGCTCGCATTGCGCAACCGTATTGACCAATTGGGTGTGTCGGAGCCAGTTATTCAGCAGCAGGGTACCGACCGAATTGTGGTGCAATTACCCGGTGTAAAAGACCCATCAATTGCGAAAGAGATCTTGGGTAAAACTGCCACGCTACAAATCCATCTGGTTGACGAAGACAATCAGGCGTCGAATGCTCGAGGTCGCGTTCCCAGTGGTTCGGAACGATTCTACTTCCGAGATGGCACACCAATCTTGTTGCAAAAACGAGTGTTGTACTCGGGTGAAAACATTATTGACGCCAGTGCGGGCTTTAGCCAGCAGGATGGCGGGCCGGTGGTTAATATCCGCCTGGATGCGAAGGGCACCACCATTAACTCCGACGTCACTGGCGACAATATCGGCAACCGCATGGCGGTGGTATATGTGGAGTCGATTCCAGAAACGATCACTGGACCTGATGGCGAAGTCAAAATCGTCACCAAAGAAGTCAAAGAAGTGATTACCGCTCCACGTATTAATGACCAGTTGGGCAAGAGCTTTATTATCACTGGCTTGGATGGCAGCAAAGAAGCGCAAGATATCGCTTTATTGTTGCGTGCTGGTTCCTTAGCTGCTCCGGTTTACATCATCGAAGAACGTACCGTTGGTCCGAGCTTGGGTGCCGAGAATATTAGTAAAGGCTTCAAATCGGTTGCCATCGGCTTTTTGTTGGTGCTGGTATTTATGGCAATTTTTTACCGTGTGTTTGGTCTGGTGGCAAGTTTTGCCTTGATCCTGAATCTGGTGATCATTGTTGGTGTGCTGTCCCTGCTGCAAGCAACTCTGACCTTACCAGGCGTGGCCGGTCTAGTATTGACCGTTGGTATGGCGGTGGACGCAAATGTGCTCATCTTTGAACGTATACGAGAAGAAATCGCCGATGGGGCGTCACCACAAATGGCCATTCATCGTGGTTACGACAACGCATTCTCGACCATTATCGATGCCAACTTGACCACGCTGATTGCGGCGCTGGTGTTGTTTAACTTTGGTACTGGCCCGATCCGAGGCTTTGCAATTACCTTGAGTATTGGTATTGCGACCTCCATGGTCACTGCGATCTTTGTATCACGTGTGTTGATTAATTTTATCTACGGTAACCGTCGATTAGAAAAGCTTGCCATTTAAGCGGCCGGAACAGAACTATGCAATTATTTAAAACTGAGACGCGCATCGACTTTATTGGTAAACGCTTGATTGCGCTGGTTGTTTCTACCTTGTTGTTGTTGGCAGGTATTTACTCCCTGTCCACCAAGGGCTTGAACTTTGGGATCGACTTTTCTGGTGGTACTAAAGTTGAACTGATCTATCAGGACACCGTCCAGGTATCCGATATTCGCACTGTGCTACAACAAGGTGGATTCACTGAGGCGGTCGTACAGTATTTCGGCAGTGACGAGGACGTGTTGATTCGCGTGCCACTAAGTAAAGACACTAACGACGACAAAGTCAGTACTCGTATCGTTGAGCTTTTGGCCGCGTCATCGGTTGGTGCCGGGGAAGTAAAAAGCGTTGAATTCGTTGGTCCGACCTTTGGTAAAGAACTGTTTGAAAAAGGTATTTTAGCGCTGGTCTATGCATTGATTGGTGTCATGATTTATGTGGCATTTCGATTCGAGTGGAAATTTTCGCTGGGTTCGGTCATTGCCTTGATTCACGACGTGGTCATCACCTTGGGTATTTTTTCTCTGATTCAAATGGAGTTCACCATGCCGGTGTTGGCAGCCTTGCTGGCCGTGATCGGTTACTCCTTAAACGATACCATTGTTGTGTTTGACCGGATTCGTGAAAATTTTCGTCGCCTGCGTGACGTAAATACCGAGCAGATAATGAATACGTCAATTAACCAGACACTGCCGCGTACGATTTTGACCTCGTTGACCACTTTGTTAGTGCTGATCGCGTTGTATGCCTACGGCGGAGAAGCGCTGCAAGGGTTTGCGCTGACGCTGATCATCGGCGTGGTGATCGGTACTTATTCATCGATTTTTGTTGCCAGTCCAACAGTGTTGGTCTTGGGCGCGAAACCAGAAGACTTGCTGGTAGAAGTGGTTGAGAAAGAGGGCGCGGATCAACCCGGCCAATACCTCCCATAATCAAGCAACGAGACCCCGATGGGCATGAGTCCGGTGTGTATTAGCTGCGAAGCTTTCACACCGGAGGCAGACAGATTTTAAAATTTTAGCGGAGATATCCACATGTTTAAGAAAGCCAATACTATTGCTGAGCTGGACCCTGAAATCTGGAGTGCCATTTGTGACGAAAATACCCGTCAGGAAGAGCATATCGAATTAATCGCGTCGGAAAACTACGCCAGTCCGGCCGTGATGCAAGCGCAAGGCACCAAGCTGACGAATAAGTACGCAGAAGGTTACCCTGGCAAGCGTTACTACGGTGGTTGCGAGTACGTTGACGTTGCTGAAGATTTGGCAATTGCTCGCTTGAAAGAACTATTTGGTGCAGATTATGCCAACGTGCAACCGCACTCTGGTTCTTCGGCGAATATTGCTGTGTACCAGGCAGTTATGAATCCAGGTGATACTGTGCTGGGTATGAGTCTAGACCACGGTGGTCACCTGACTCACGGCGCTAAGGTGAATTTCTCAGGGCGTTTGTACAATTCCGTGCAATACGGGCTGGTAGAAGCAACCGGTGAGATTGATTACGACCAGGTTGAAGCGCTCGCATTGGAGCACAAGCCTAAGATGATTGTGGCTGGTTTTAGTGCCTACTCACGCGTTGTCGATTGGCAACGTTTTCGTGATATCGCCGACAAAGTTGGCGCTGTGATGATGTGTGATATTGCGCACGTAGCCGGTTTGATCGCGGCCGGTTTGTATCCTAACCCAGTTCAAATTGCGGATGTCGTGACCACCACCACGCATAAAACACTGCGCGGTCCACGCGGCGGTGTGATCATGGCTAAAGCCAACAAAGACCTTGAGAAAGCACTGAACTCGCGTGTCTTCCCTGGTTCGCAAGGCGGCCCATTAATGCACGTAATTGCGGCCAAAGCCGTGGCGTTTAAAGAAGCACTGGCGCCGGAATTTAAAGCGTACCAAGAACAAGTTTTGGCCAACTCGCGTCGTTTGGCTGAGGGGCTAAAAGCACGCGGTTACGCACCGGTATCGGGCGGCACTGACAATCACCTGAGTCTGATCAGTTTGGTGGACAAAGGCATCACTGGTAAAGCAGCCGAAGCGGCACTGGGCGCAGCCAACATCACCGTCAACAAGAACAGTGTGCCTGGCGATCCGCAAAGCCCCTTCGTGACCAGCGGAATCCGCATCGGAACTCCAGCGATCACCACCCGAGGCTTCGGTCTGAAAGAGATGGATCAGTTGGCAACCTGGATGGCAGATGTCATGGATACCGTGGATGCCGACGGAGGTTTCGATGCCGCGGTGGTCGAGCGCGTAAAAGGCGAAGTGTTAGCCTTGTGTGGATTGTATCCGGTTTACGATTACGTCGATTAAGTGATCAGCACGTAATTTCTAGCCATTATTAATTCGAAATGCGTTGCCCGTTTTGCCAGAATGACGACACCCGAGTGATTGATTCTCGTTTAACCGAGGATCGCGATGCGGTGCGTCGTCGGCGTTCATGCGAGGCCTGCGGGGAACGCTTTTCGACGATGGAAGAGGCGAGTCTAAAATTGCCATACATTGTCAAATCCAATGGTGACCGAGAACATTACGACGAGTCCAAATTAGCACGCGGTTTGGAACGTGCTCTGGAAAAACGGCCCGTCGAGTCGCGAGAAATCGAACTTATTTTACATCGCATTAAGCGTAATTTACTGACCTCCGGTGAACGCGAGATTCCAGCGCGTGAAATCGGTGAGTTAGTGATGAATGAGTTGCGTGAAGTCGATCAGGTAGCCTACGTGCGCTTTGCGTCAGTCTACCGTTCTTTCCAAGATGTGGACGCCTTCAGTGATGAGATTCGCCGT
>JAUHZM010000167.1 GCA_030426005.1 Gammaproteobacteria bacterium | reverse complement strand
GAAAAGCGCGCGGCGGTGGAGGCGGAGATTGCAAAGAAACGCGCGGAGGTGGTGGCGGCCTTGAAGAAGGAACTGGCGGCACAGAAGAAAGCGGGAAACACGAAGGGCGTGACGGCGATCGAAAAGCAACTGGCGGTCTGGAAGCTGGAGCAGGACGCGCGCGTGAAAACCGAGAAGTCGTGGATCGCAAAGCGTGCCCAGCAGAAAGGCGCGGCGTGGAAGCCCATGCTGACGAAGGACGCGCTGAAATCCTGGGACACGCACGGGCTTCCGGGCGGGGTGACGATCTCCGAGGGCGAGGCGCGGGTGAAGTCCGCACTGATCGCGGCGGCATCGTATCCCTGCGGCTCGGAAAATGTCGTGGTGCGGGGGAAAATCCGCCTGGATAAAAGCGGCACGAGGCCGCTGCTGGAGCAGGGAGCGGTGGGATTTCAGGTCAATCCGAAAGAGGAGGGCGGCTTCCTTTTTGTCTATCAGGGGCCGGAGGAGCAAAACGTGTTTTACGGCGGATTCAAAAAAGGCGAGCAGGAGGCGCTGGACACTCACCGGACGAAGCTGCCGAGGACTGAGTGGGAGGATTTTCAAATCGCCATGCTGGACGGCGTGATGCTTTGTTTTGCGAAAGGGAAGAAGGTCTTCGAATACAAGCACGCGGATTTGGGAACGCCCACGAGCGTGATTCTTTTCTCCAACGGATCGGACTCGCGGTTCAAGGATTTGGAAATGCTGTCGCCTACCGCGAAGGAAATCGAGGGACTGCTCGACGGCCGGGAGGTAAAGTGAGCCGGGAAAACTGATTTCGATGAAACGGGCGAACGTTAAAAATGCAATCATTCTCGCGCTGGTCATGAGCGCGGCGGTGGTGGAAATGGTTGGAATCGTTATGGCTGGCTGGTTCGGTCTCTGTTTTTCACTAATGCTGACATAGCAGACATAGAAGAACGTCTTAAACAGAGCCTGACTGATATAGAAAACTTTCCAACTGATCCGAACGATGCAGGCAGCCCGACTTTCTTACAAGAAATCCAGGCTAATGCACAACCTGGTTGGCGACAGGATAGTAACAACCGTATTCGATACGTCGATGATCCAGATAAATTTATCAGCCCACCAGCGTCCTTGCCATGCGCCTTATTGATAGATGCGGGTGATACCGAACGGACTTGCTCGACGAGTAACCCGATTCCAACATCAATACCATCTGGTGCCAGCGTTAAGCTGACGACGGTGGCGGCCGGTTTTACCGCGCCAGTGTCTGCGGTCTCGGCCCCGGGTGAGCCTGAATCGATTTATGTGGTCGAGCAGGGCGGTCTCGTTTGGCGGGTTAATCTTGCTTCTGGCGCAAAACAGTTGTTTTTGGATTTCAGTAGTAAACTGGTCGCCAACTATGGAAACCCCATACCAGGCTTTCCTGGTTATGATGAACGTGGCCTACTCGGTTTCGCGTTTCATCCAGATTATGCCAATAATGGCAAAGTGATCACCTATATCTCTGAAGACTTTCAGTCTGGTCGTGCACACTTTTCTACCATGCCATCGGGACAAGACCCTGATCACCAGTCAGTGGTGTCGGAGTGGGTAGTACTTAACCCCTTGACTGCGATGCCTAGCGCAGCAAACGAGCGTGTTTTGATGGTGGTTGATCAGCCGCAGTTTAACCACAATGGCGGCATGGTAACGTTTGGTCCTGACGGGTATCTCTACATTGCACTTGGTGATGGCGGGGAACGCAATGATGAAGGACTCGGGCATGGCACCGAGGGCAACGGTCAAGACACAGAAACCATATTGGGTACCATCGCACGTATTAACAGCGATGCAGTGGCGCCGTCCAACGGCCGATATGGCATACCACTTGATAATCCGTTTGTTGGAACTGCAGGCATGGACGAAATTTATGTGTATGGGCTGCGAAATCCGTATCGCTTTTCCGTCGAAACAACGACACCAGGGAACTTCGATTTATACATCGGGGATGTTGGCCAAGATGCAATCGAAGAAGTTAATCGTGTGCCTTCCTCTAACCCGGGCGTCAATCTTGGATGGAACCACAAAGAAGGCAGCTTTTACTTTTCGGTCATTGACGGCACAACCTATGTCTCGCCAACACCGCCGTTTGGCGTAAGTTTGCCACCGATGCAGGACCCGATTGTCGAGTACGATCATGAAGAAGGTATCTCTGTGATTGGCGGCTATGTGTACCAAGGTTCCAAGGTTTCTTCGTTGCAAGGCCGATATGTTTTTGCTGACTGGGGACGAGGGTTTGCTAATAACGGCCGGTTGTTCATGGTTGCCGCAGGTAACCAACTCCGCGAAATACGTGTGACGAACGGTGTGCCGATGCACATCACAGGGTTTGGTAAAGACCACAATCAAGAGCTGTATGTTGTTGGTAGCCCGGATTTCGTAGTCTCTGCTAATTCAGGCTTATTACAACGTGTCGAGCAGGAAGACGATATGTGTTTGCCAATCAAAACACGACAGGAAACATTAGCCTTAATTTGTCTTTAAACAGGGTTTGTAGTTCGCTGCGAGGTAGTCGATAATCTGGCCTTCACTCGAAGGAGGCTAGGATGACATCAAGAACAGCTTTTATCACCGGCGCGTCAGTCGGTATTGGGCGAGCCACCGCTAAGGTGCTAGCAGAACAAGGATATCAACTCGTGCTTTTGGCGCGCCGCGCAGAAAAACTCGAGGCACTGGCAGCGGAACTGTCGACGCCGGCACACCTTATTGCCTGCGATATCAATGATCATGCTGCACTTGATGAAGCCCTCGCGAGTATCCCTGACGCGTTTCGGAACCCAGATGTTTTGGTTAACAACGCAGGTCTGGCATTAGGTCTTAAATCGGCAGATCAGACTGATTGGTTGGATTGGCAGACAATGATCCAAACCAACTGTTTATCATTAGCTTATTTAACTCGTCAAATATTGCCGTTGATGGTGGTACGCAACCAAGGTCATATTATCAATTTGGGGTCAATCGCTGGCCGTTACCCATACCAAGGTGGCAACGTCTATGGTGCAACCAAAGCCTTTGTGGAACAGTTTTCCCGTAACTTGCGTACTGACGTCTTGGGCAAACAAATCCGCGTCACGAACCTGTCACCGGGCATCATTGGCAACACCGAATTTTCACTGGTACGTTTCCATGGCGATGAGTCTGCAGCCAATGCCGTCTATGACTCGTGTGAGGCGTTAACGCCAGAAGATATTGCAGAGTGTATTCGCTGGGTGGTGACCTTGCCGGCCCATGTGAATATCAATGAGTTAGAAGTTATGCCAACCTGTCAGGCAGCAGGTGGTTTGGCGATCGCCAGGGATTAGTTGTCGGAATCGCGATCCGCGTTTTTGGCGGTCTTGATTACCAAGTAAACAATGTACCCTGGCAGTGCAAACACAAACAGGGTAATGGCAATCTTTAACAGGGTGTTGAAATCCATCTGTGTTTTTTACAGTGCGATTTTTTCACTGCGACCAACACCCTGGGCAGCCATGAATTTTTTGAACTTAAAATAGATATCAAACACTTCGACCTGGCCATCGTCATGCTCGACTAGAAAGAATGGCGCTCTGGCTACTTCGTGTTTGCGCGCCAACCGTGCTCCTTCTGAATCAGCGTCGCGTTCGTCGGCGATGGCAATCTGGTCAATAGAGTCGATCAACGCTTCGGATTCTAGTCGAGCGGACACCTCAAGGCATTTTTTACACAGCTCACCATTGGCGAGGATCTTTTTTACAAACGTGATATGTGGCATAGACTCTATATGCGGGTTCTGTGTTGTAAATACAAGCCGATTGGTGATCAATGCACTGCGCGTCGACGCGAAAATATTAACCGACCTTGATCCGCGGAAGGTTGATACACTTCACTGAATTCGTCAAATGCTCGCAAGGCGGTTTCCAGGTTCTCACCATCCGGCAATTCAAAGGCATTACAACCAACACGCGTCAGAAACCCGAGTTGGTCGAATTTCACATCACCAACGGCACGGATCTCACCCTTAAACCCAAAGCGAGTGCGCAGCTTGTACGCATGTGAATAGGATCGACCGTCAACATGACTGACAAATGGGAGCACGACCATGTCGATACTATCTAATTGGTCAGCAAGGTCCTCTGGTGACTCATCGGCAGCAATTTGCACTGCCACCGGTTGGCCGCGGGCAATCACTGCGTCGCGCTCGTCTAACCAAAGGTTGAGCGGCACACTGACGGCCGACGATGGCAGGTCTGCAACCGACAAGGCGTCAGTCTCTGCCACATGCTGGATAGCTGAATCCACAATGGCACGATCAACAATCGCTTTCTCTGACTGTATGTTATTTTGAATACGGTCTGGCGTGGCCTTTGGTCGGGCTTTCAGGTTTCGGTTTGCCGTCATTACGCTTGCTCCGCATAAACTTGATCTTTGAAGGGCTCAACCCCGACACGTCGGAAGGTATCGAGTAGGCGCTCATCATCTTGTCGTTGTTGACGGTAAACGGTCAGAATGTCGACTACCGCATCACCAACTTTATCTTTTGCAATGGCTGGGCCTAAACGGGTGCCGAGTTCAGCGTGGTTGCTGGCGTCACCGCCAATCGTGAATTGGTACCACTCTTCACCCTTCTTATCGACGCCTAAAATGCCGATATGCCCTACGTGATGGTGACCACAGGCATTCATGCAGCCAGACATCTTAAGTTTCACCTCGCCAATGTCGTACAACTCTTGAAAGTCGGTAAACTTTTCATTGATTTGTTTAGCGATAGAAATAGAGCTGGCATTGGCTAGTGAACAGAAATCCAAGCCTGGACAGCAAATCATGTCGTTGACAGAGCCGATATTCGGCGTCGCTAAGCCGACCGCATCCAGCGCTTTCCAGACATCTAGAAGATCCTGTTGGCGCACATCCGCTAATACCAGGTTTTGCTCATGCGTCGTGCGAATTTCACCAAAAGCGTACTGATCTGCGATGTCGGCCATGGCATCCATTTGTTTATCGGTCGCATCCCCAGGCGCCACACCATGCTCTTTTAGCGAAACGTTGACGATGCGGTATCCAGCGTGTTTGTGTGCAGAGGTGTTGTGCTCATACCAGGCGTTAAATCGCGTATCGAGTGATCGCCATTTTTCGAGGCGTGCGTCTCCATCATCCAGCACTTCATAGTCTGGTAGTGGGAAGAACGCCTGCATGGTGTCGAAATCGACCTCATGCAGTTTGAGTTCCTGATCTTTAAAGTGTGCCCACTCTTCTTCGACCTGAGTTCGGAATTCATCGATACCCAACGCGTTGACTAAAATTTTAATGCGCGCTTTATATTTGTTATCTCGTCGACCGTGCAGGTTGTAAACACGAAGGATCGCCTCGCAGTAAGACAAAATATCTTCGCGCGGTAGAAACTCTTTAATCACTTTGCCGATTACGGGCGTGCGGCCGAGGCCGCCGCCGACGTAAACACGAAATCCGATTTCCTGCTCAGCATTTTTTATAACTTCCAAGCCGATGTCGTGGAATTGCACAGCGGCGCGATCGTTGGTCGCGCCCGTCACGGCGATTTTGAACTTACGAGGCAACCAATAAAACTCAGGGTGCAGGGTCGACCATTGGCGAATAATCTCGCAGTATGGGCGCGGATCGATGATTTCATCGGGTGCTACACCAGCATACTGATCCGATGAAATATTACGGATGCAATTACCGCTGGTCTGAATTGCGTGCATTTCTACTTCAGCCAGATCGGCCAGGATATCTGGCACATCGGCCAACTCAGGCCAGTTGTATTGGATATTCTGGCGTGTGGTGAAATGGCCGTAGCCCTTATCGTATTTGCGAGCAATGTGCGCCAAAGTACGCATTTGAGCCGAATTCAACATCCCGTAGGGAATGGAAACACGCAGCATATGGGCATGTATCTGCATGTACAGACCGTTACGGAGCCGCAAGGGTTGCAGGTCCGCGGCGCTCAGTTCGCCGGCCAGATGACGTTGCACCTGATCACGAAACTGCGCCACTCGTTCGTTG
The DNA here is from genome assembly GCA_030426005.1 of Gammaproteobacteria bacterium. GTDB lineage: Bacteria > Pseudomonadota > Gammaproteobacteria > Arenicellales > Arenicellaceae > Arenicella. The sequence goes on along the minus strand of JAUHZM010000167.1, from coordinate 773 downwards.
ACGATGGTTTTGTCGATGGAATCGTATTGATACATGTAAATAGCTCTGCTTTGCAGCTCGATTGGGTCATTAGTCTATGACACTGGTCGCGGAAATATACCGTTGCGCTTTTAGAAAAAAAAGTAATAACGATTTATATTTATATAAGATCTAGTTGGATTAAACGTCGTTAGAATCCAGATTGGCCCGCTTAGCCGCAATAGAAAATGCCGATTTTGCAGCAGTTTGTGTCACAGACCCGTTTGAGTCACTCACCTATACTGATCGAGAACCTCTAGCAGAGTAACCATTGTGAGTGCATTGACTGTTGAAGCCCAGACCAAAAAAGACTTGGTCTATCCATTCAAAAAATACTGGAGCCCGGAACCCGGCGCCCTGCATGAAGTCGCCGACGGCGTGTTCTGGTTGCGCATGCCGCTGCCAATCGCCTTAGATCACATTAACCTTTGGTTGTTGCAAGACGGTGATGATTGGGTGATTGTCGACACCGGTTAACAGCATGGCGCGCGTCGGTGCACAGCTCGAAGCTGCATGGAAGTTTGCAAATCGCACACCGCGCATGGCAAGTGCGTCAATGTGTGGTGTTTCGATCTCACCGCCGAAGGCCCCGAAGTCAGAATAGCCAATGTCATCCGCCACAATCAGCACAATATTGGGCAGATTGTTGGGCTCTGCCTGCACGGGTAGCGCAAACAGGCAGGCGGCCACCGCAAACAGCGAAAGCATGGCAGAAAGACCGCGGGTAATGGATTTGATACGCTCTCCTCCAGTCT
>JAUHZM010000166.1 GCA_030426005.1 Gammaproteobacteria bacterium | reverse complement strand
CGGGTAATGTTCTGAATGTGCTGATGCGTGGTAGCAAATGCTGTGGTATCCGGCATTTCCAGCGAGAAGCGAATCTCTTCGGACTGTACGCGTGGCCATAAGGTGAAGCGAATATGGCCAAGCTGAGCATAGGCGATCACGACCGCAGAGATGGCTAATAGTAAGGCGACAGTGATCGCTTTGTTGCGCACGCAGCGCTCAAGAAACGGCTGATAGTAACGTTCGATGGCATTTTCCAGTCCGCGTGAAATCCGCATTTGGGTGCTGGCCAACCAGCCAGACTGCTGAGACTCATTGCGCGGCTTGATGTGGCTTAGGTGCGCGGGGAGGACAAACTTTGATTCAATCAATGACATTAATAGCACTGGAATCACGACCATCGGAATCTGTGCGGCCAAAAAGCCCTGGCGATTATTGCCGAGATCGGCCAGCGGTGAGAATGCGACGACAGTGGTTAAAATACCGAAGGTGACCGGCAGCGCAATTTGTTTGGTGCCAGTGATGGCGGCGGTTAACGAGTCTTCGCCTTCCCGCATGCGCCGATAGATATTTTCCCCGGTCACGATGGCATCATCCACCACGATCCCCAGTACCGTGATAAACGCGAACAGACTGACCAAGTTGAAGGTGCCGCCGACGAAAGGCATAAAGATCAAGGCACCCATAAAACTCACGGGTACACCAAGGAAAACCCAAAATGCCACGGCAGGGCGCAAGAACAGGGACAATAAGATAAGTACTAGAATCCCGCCCTGTATACCGCTGCTAACCAGCGTCGACAGACGTGCCTTAATCAACACGGCGTCGTCGTCCCAAAACTCGAGACTAATGCCTGCAGGCAGCCGTTCGTCCGCCGTCGCGAGATAACTGTGCACCGCATCGGCGACCTCAATCGCGCTTTGGTCACCAATGCGGATGACCTCAAGCATTACGACCGGGCGGCCATTGAATTGTGTGATTAGGGGCGTTTCTTCAAACCCGTCGTCAATCTGGGCGATATCGCCCAAGCGAATTGGGCGGCCTTGACCGTCGGTCAGGATTGGTATCTGTGCGAAAGCGTCTGCGTCGTAAGCTTGCCCAGCGGCGCGCACCAACACATCGCCACTACGCGATTGAATGTTACCCGCAGAGATATCCGCTGAACCCTCGCGAATTTTTTGCCCAACCTGAGCTAGGGTCAGACCATGTTTGTCCAACACCTCAGGTGGAATTTCCACACTGATTTCATAGTTCGCGGTGCCATCGAATTCCACCGTGGTAATGACTGGATTGGTGAGCAGGTCGTTGCGCACCTGATCTGCCGCACGGCGCAATTGTTTGGCGTCGATATCGAACGTTGGGTCGCCGATGACTGCCACAAAAATGACGCCGGAGTTACGTTGATTGATGGAGACGACAGGTTTCTCTGCGGCCGTTGGTAAGGTATTCAACGCGTCGACTCGGAGCTTAATGTCGTTCAGGACTTCGCGCTTATCGAAACCAGCGTTGACCTCAGCGATAACCGCCGAGCTGCCTTCAGATGACTGACCGTAAATTTTACCAACACCTTCCAGGTCATAGATGGCCTGTTCAATACGGGTGGTGATGCCGTCTTCAACTGATTTAGGCGTGGCACCGCGGAATGCGGTTTGCACGGTAATTCGGTCGGACTCAAAGGAGGGGAAGACCTCCATAGGTATTGAGCGTATCGCCGATGCGCAGCCAGCAATGATGATGCCAATCATTAATAGATTGGCAGCGACAGGGTTTCGTGCAAACCATTCAATCATTTGTCACACCTCGCGATTGGTCGCGCCGTTCGGAGACCGTGGCCTAATTGTCTGCGCTCGCGCCTTCCGCCGTTGGCATGGCCTCGGTCGCGCTGTCACCATTGCTATTGCTGGCTTCGACTGTGTTCGGCTCGGACGGCACGCTGTTCTTATCTGCAGGTTCAGTTGTCTCTGCGTCTGCTTCAGCTTGTTGCGTCTCGTTTGTTTCAGGTGTCGTGCTGGGTTGCGCCAGACTCGGGTCTGACAGCTTCACTTTTGCACCGGCCAGCGTGCTGTTGAGCGAGGTGGTTACCACCAATCGACCTGCTTCCAATCCAGACTCGATCAGGGCATTTTGGTCGTCCTGCCATAATACTTTTACCGGTACGCGCACGAGCTTAAGGTCATCAGCAGCAAACACGTACGACCCTTCTCGCAACGCTTTATTTGGAATCACGAAGGCATTTTCGACGGTGCGACCCTGAATGCGCGCATTCACAAACTGACCAATACGCAGAGGCGGCTTATTATTGCTGGTGTCAAATGGCTCGATCACGCTGGCAATAATATCTATCTGACGTGTATTCAGGTCGAAGGTGCTGTCGGTACGCGTGACAATCGCATCCCAGGTGTACCGTGTTCCGCCAACCTCAGAAGACAAGGTCACGTTGAATGGTTCAGCATCGGGGTCGGATAAATTATCCAAGCCCAGCTGCGCGAATTCATCCTGACTGAGCGGTAGACGGGCTTCCACTTGATCGGTGGCGAAAATTTCCGCGACCACGGTGCCAACACTCAAATACTGACCCAGCACTGCGTCACGACGAATGACTCGCCCTGTGTACGGGGCTTTGATGCGCGTTCGTTCCAAATTCAACTTGGCGGTTTCCAGATTGGCTTCGGCCGACGCCAGCTGCGCACGAGCGGCGCTTAGCTGAGGCTTGCGTGCGACTAAATCGGGCGGTGTGCCAGTGTTCCCAAGGCGTTCCCAATCACGGATCGCCTGTTTCGCATTGGCTTGCTCTTGTCGGAAGGTAGCCTGAGCCTGCGACACGGCTGCTGCAGCTTGACTCAATGCAGCTTGATAATCACGTTGGTCAACTTCGATCAGGACGTCACCTTTATTGAAGGCGCCACCAGTCTTGAAATTCTCTGATACAGAAACGATCTCGCCGCGAATTTGCGAGACCAGATTTCCACGTGTGTCAGCCTGAATGGTACCGCTGGTATTGACCACAATCGGATAATCCGATGGCGCCACCTGAATCACATCAACCTTAACCGTGGTCTCCGGAATTGGTCGTTTTTTGGCCTCTGGCTGCGATAGGATCAGCAGTGCAATAATGGCAATCGTAATACCAACAATCGAGAGCACGATCCGCACTTTGCGCGGTATCACCGAGATGATCGATTTGAAGATGGAGTTACGGTTATCGCTGTCGGCTTGGTTGTCGAACGAGTTGCTCGAAGGGTGCTCTAGATCACTGCTCATTAGTCATTGTCATGTGCTTGCCACCGTCGAACTGAGCAAGCCCTTCAAGCTTGTCGACATCGTAGAGTTACTCGGTTTCGGAGGCGGATTCAGGTTCCTCTGCCAGGTCGCTTGTCGTCTCTGCGGCAATCGGGCCTGGAAGCAATTGATTTTCACTGCGACTTTCTTCAGTCGCAAAGTCACCACCTAGCGCGAGATGAATACCGATGCGGTTTTGCAGCAGGGCATTACGAATATTGATTTCGGTACGCATCGAGTCAAACAAACTGCGTTGTGACTGCAATACGGTGGTGTAGTTTTCAATCCCGGTCTGGTAACGATCCAGTGCCAGGTCAAGACCGCCTTGAGCCAGTCGTACGGCTTCTTTAATGGCGGTGTGTTGGCGACGCAAAATCGCTTCACGCGACAGAGAGTTCTCGACTTCTTCAAACGCATTCAAGGTGGTTTTTACCAGATTTGCGTAGGCTTGCTCGGCCTGATAATAAGCCTGCTCTTCGCGTGATTTGAGCGCACCAGCTTGAAAGATTGGCTGCGCCACGCCAGCGACTAGGGTGGTGATGAGGTTGTTGTTTTCAAACAGCTGGTTGAAGCTGTCACGGCTGTCGCCAATTGAGCCTGAGAAATTAATACTTGGGTAGCGATCACGGTTGGCCGCTTTAGCGCTGGCAACCTGCGATTCGTATTGGAATTGGCTGGCTTTGATGTCCGGGCGGCGAGTTAATAACTCTGCTGGTAAGCCGGCTGGAATCGGATCGCTCAGAGTCGGTAATTTCGCATCAAAGCTCATCGATAAAGTCGGGTACTCACCGAGCAGTGTTTTGAATGCACGCAGGGAGCTGATGTAGTTGAATTTTGAGTCTGACAAGTCGGCTATCTGGCGTTGTACGTCGGTACGACTCAAGTAAACGTCGAGTGCTGAGCGCAGGCCACGTTCGTAGTTTTCTTCAATCAGCTTAGCGGTGTTTTGAAAGCTTTCTAAGCGTTGTTCAGCCAGATCCAACTGCAATTTGTTGGTCATCAGATTGAACCAGGCGCGGGTCACATTGGCGACCAGAGACAGTTCGGCGGCATTGTACAGTTCAGCTTGAGCTTGAGCTGATAATGCCGTGGCCTTTTTGCGTTGTGTCAGCTTACCCCAGACATCGGCTTCCCAAGCAATGTCGAGTGTGCCGCTGACTGTGCGTACTTCAGTGGTAATGCCGTCAGTTTCCGTATCGCGACGGGTACTTTGGACGCCGGCTTGCACGTTTGGCCACAGGCTGGCACCGGTGACGGTGACTTGTTCGATCGCTGATTTTAGTTGCGCCGCAGAACTCCAGAGGTCTGGGTTGTTTTGCAAAGCGGTTTGTACATAGCCTTCAAGCTCCGGGTCGTCGAATTTCGTTAACCAACCACTTTGAACTGACTCTTCAGTAATCGTTTGCTTAACTTCTGGGGACTCTTCGGCACTCTCCATGGCGTTTGGCTTTTGTGCCTGAGTAGTTTGCCATGCTTGGGGAACTTCAACCTGAGGTTCACTGGGAAGTTGATCAAGTTTAGTCGCACAGCCGCCAAGCAGCAGCATGGCGGCAATGCCAGCAGCGCGTAATTGAGCAAGTGACGTTGGTAGAGGCAGGTTGGACACGGGTGAGGTGAGGTTGGTTCTATTTCTCATCAGTTTTCTGGCCTGGCTTGATCCGGCCTCATTAGTGTTTGTCGTCTAGATAAGATGGTAATAGTTACGAATTGGATTCAAAAATTGAATAAAAATCTCACCCTATTTCGCATCGCAGCAAATATCTACCTTAAGTTTGGGACAATTGTCGAAAATCAAGTATCTATTTCTAGTCAGTGATGCGCGTTGCCAGTCGTCGGAGCAATGTCATCGGCCAGTATCATAGCTATTTTCCACCACAATGTGTCGCCTAAATGTCATGACCTTAACACTATATACGTCGATGTCGCACAAATCCTGCTGAACTAAAGTAAAAAACCGCAGGTTTTTTACAGATTTCTGAGCGCATTACTGAGGACTTACCGGGGCGGGCCAATGCTATACTCAATATCACACTCTAAATAATTTATCCGGTCACTGAACCGATTGTCCTGTATGTCTGAGACTACCCAGCAAACTGCCAAAATATTAATTGAGGCTTTACCTTATATCCAGCGCTTCCATGGCAAGACCATCGTCATTAAATACGGTGGCAACGCCATGATCGACGGCGCATTGAAAGAGAGTTTTGCGCGTGATGTGGTAATGATGAAAGCGGTCGGTATGAACCCTGTGGTGGTGCACGGCGGAGGTCCGCAGATCAGCGGCACATTGGCCAGAGTCGGTAAGACCACGGAGTTTGTCGATGGCTTGCGCGTCACCGATGCTGAAACCATGGAAGTGGTTGAAATGGTGCTCGGTGGCTTGGTGAATAAAGACATCGTACGGTTAATCAATGCGCATGGCGGCAAAGCTGTCGGACTGAGTGGTAAAGATGGCGATATGATTCGCGCACGCAAGATCAGTTCAGGCAAACCAGATGTGGACTATGGTCATGTTGGCGAGGTCGAGTCGATCAGTACGTCACTGGTGGAAACGCTCGAAGCAGAGCGATTTATTCCGGTTATCGCACCCATTGGCGCTGGCAGCGACGGTGCGACTTACAATATTAATGCTGACTCCGTGGCTGGTGCATTAGCCAGCAAATTACAGGCTGAAAAATTGGTGCTGATGACCAATACCGTCGGTGTGCTGGATAAACAAGGAAAGTTATTGACCGGGCTGACGGCGACTCAGATCGCTGACTTGAAAGCCGACGGCACGATCCAGGGCGGCATGTTGCCTAAAGTCGATTGTGCATTGGACGCCGTGCTGTGTGGGGTTAAGACCTCGCATATTATCGATGGTCGCGTGGATCACGCGCTGTTACTTGAGGTGCTGACCGACAAAGGGGTTGGTACCTTAATCAGAGGTTAACGCACATGCGCCTCGCCTCGCTCACACTGGTGTTGATCAGCTTGCTGATCGGCAGTGTTCAGCGCAGCGAGGCCGCCAAGCTGGATTGGGACTGCGGCATCTATCGCGGTGACCTGGTTGCTGGCGTACCGAACGGCCAAGGGGAGCTAGAGTGTGCCGACTTTGTGTATACCGGGACGTTCGTTGATGGCATTCGCCAGGGCCAAGGCACCATAGACTTACGATCTGCGGGGCGCTACGTCGGCCAGGTTGTCGATGGCGTGCCGCAGGGGCAAGGTACTTTTTATAAACCATCCGGCGACTGGTTTGAAGGAGACTTTAGCGGTTGGCGTTTAACTGGTCCCGGGCGACTGCATAGCCCCGCCGGTTATTATCTTGAAGGCGAGTTTGTGGATGGCGTGCTGCAACAAAAAGGCAGTCTGGTGTTTGACAGTGGCGATCGATATCACGGTGAATTTCGTGACAATCAACCCCATGGTCAAGGTCACTTTACCTTCCATGATGGTACGGAATACCAGGGTAGCATTGCTGCTGGTCGGTTTCATGGACAAGGAACAATGCGCCTCACTACCGGTGTGACATATGAAGGCAGATTT
>JAUHZM010000165.1 GCA_030426005.1 Gammaproteobacteria bacterium | reverse complement strand
TCGTGTATCCGGTGCCGATTCATTAACCCAAACCGACATGCCATCGGTATCCGCCACGGTCGGGTAACCACCAGCAAACCAGAGATTGCCAATCAAGCGCGAATATTGACTGGTATCAATCGCCCGTGCAGGACACGGTGGATTGTTGTAACACAAATCGCCCGTTTGACCTTGGGTGATGTCGAGAATCAACTCAACGTCACAGGTTTCTAAATTCACTTTGTACTTATCTGTGAACGCATACTCATCTTTAAAGCCGAGATACATCGGACTGCTACTCAGTGTCCAATGTCGATTCGAGTTTGGCTCGTGCAATGGCACACTGCATTGAAGACGCAGATTAGTTGGGTCTGAGAAGTCGACCACCTGAATCCCAGCGAAGAAATTCGGGTTCACGCTGGTTCGGCTGCGACGCGCGAACACGATGTAGTGTCCGGAGATCGCCGACCAATATCCGCCAATTCCACCTTCGTCCAACGGTGTGTTTAAGGTATCCAGCAAACGAGGCTTCCACGTGTTGGTCGGTGCATCAAAGTAGATATCTGACGCATCGTAGACGGCCACACCTGTGTTGCGCTGATCGGACGAATAGATCAACAAATTACCAATAAAGTTCCCAAACCCGGTAACACCAGAGTCCTGTGCAACATTCCACTCTGCCAGCAGTCGATTGCCAAGCGATAATCGCGTCTCATTCGGCGCATTTGTGTTGTACGACCAACTATCGAGCAAGGCCCAAGGGCGCATCATGCCGCCTTTAGTCCACCACTGCGCAGTAACGTTCAAAGGCTGGTTGTTCCGGTCTACCAAGTTCGGTGCAGATTGCCCTGACCAGCGTGCATGCTCCAATGAGCCGTCAGCGTTCAGACGCACCGCATCAAATGGATATCCACCGATATAGACTTCGTTGTCACGCCGAATAGAACCGTGACTCAAAAACGGCCCGCGCGTGACGCCGAAGTCACCACCGTTGTCACTGGGGTTAATCGGTGCTACCGACACCGGATTAGTTAAATTACTAAAGTCCCAGGCTTTTACCACCCGATGATCACCAGACTCGCTTCCGGGAGATTCAGGAATCGCGATGATATAGCCGCCCAAGTATTCAATCGTGGCCATACGGCCGGCGTCCGGATCAACCGGCCCGATGAGTAAGGTGCCAGGTGAGGGTTGAGGGCTGTTATCGATGGTTTGCGCGCTTAAAGACAAAGAGCACGCGATTAATAATAGAATCGCAAAGCGCGTCCAGGCCTTTGCGATGGAGTAGAGTCGGAAATTCATTCGGTACTGATCCCTTACAATTTATCTGTTTTATCAAAGGTTTGCTCCCGTACCCAGACGCGAAAGTACCACAGCTCAAACCATGAGTGAAAACAGCAAAAATTGTCAGTAGTTCAAGTTCCGTTGATTACCGATCTTCATACTGAATTAAATTGCACAATGAGTAGCAATCGTCGCCTTAATCATGGCTATATCGATGACAGTCCACCGTATGATCAACCACCATGCCACAGGCTTGCATAAATGCGTAACAGATTGTCGAGCCAACAAACTTGAAGCCTTGCTTTTTGAGCGCTTTACTCATGGCGTCTGATGCAGCAGTGGTAGCTGGCACATCGGCCAGTGTTTTTGGTGAATTAATTTGTGGCTTACCATCTACAAACGACCACAACCATGCCGAGAATGTCGGCCCTTCTCCAGCTTCAGCGCGCGCTTGTATCTCGAGATAGCGCTGCGCGTTGACGATAAACGCGTTGACCTTCAACTTATTGCGAATAATGCCAGGATCTGCCAATAATTCAGACCGCTTTGCCTCATCGTAGCGCGCTATTTTTTCCGGGTCGAACTGGTCAAACGCGGCGCGATAGGTCTCGCGCTTTTTGAGCACAGTGATCCAGCTCAAGCCCGCTTGCGCGCCCTCCAGATTGAGCATTTCGAACAACTCACGATCGTCATACGTCGCCACGCCCCATTCCTCGTCATGGTACTGACGATACAGGTCACTACTTTCACACCACTGGCATCGAATAATTTGTCCGCTCACTTTTGCTCTCCACGTAAGGCCAATACTTTTTCCTGCAATACCAGTCGACTGGCATCCTCAGGCGCGATCGGGTCTCCGACCACCACGGTTAATCGTCGCATAAATGCGGTCGGAAGCCCTTTAAGCGCGCGGCCGCGTTTGCGCGACGACCAGGTTCCCCAAATGCCACGCAACGCCATTGGCACCACCGGTACCGGTGAACGCTTGATAATCGCATCGATACCCGGTTGAAACTTATTCATTTCACCGTCGCGCGTGATTGTCCCTTCCGGAAACACCACCACCAATCTGCCAGCCGCGAGCTCTTCCGCAACGCGGTCAAAAGCTTCGTCGACCAATTCTGGGCGTTCTCGACGGTTGCCAATCGGAATCGACTTCAAGCCCTTAAACAAATAAGTAAAAACCGGTGCCTCGTAGAAGCTATACCACATCACGAAGCGTGCTGGTCTTGGCAACTCGCCGAGTAAAATGGCCGGATCAAAAAAGCTGACGTGATTGCATACCAACAGTGCTGGTCCTTCACGTGGTATTTTCTCCATGCCTTCAGTGTTGATTCGATAAATCATGTGCATCAACAGCCAGCTCAACAGGCGAAAAAAGTATTCCGGGATCTGATAGAAAATGTAGCCCGCCACTACCAAGTTGAGAATCGCGGCAATCAGAAAAATATCCAACACGGTGAAGTCAAGCGCCAACAATAACGCGCCAAGCGCACCAGCCACAACCATAAAGATCGAGTTGAAAATATTGTTGACGGCGATCACACGAGATCGCAATTGCTCATCACTGCGCGTCTGCATAAACGCGTAGAGCGGCACAATGAACAGCCCAGCGCTGAACGCAATCATGGTCAAATTAAACACAACCCACCACGCGCCCGGCACATGCACAAGCTCTGTTAAGGTTCGTAAGGTGTCCGCGCTTTCAATTGTGGTACGACTCAATTGCCAGGTGAAAAAACTAATACCCAATGCCCCGAACGGCACTAGGCCCATTTCGACGCGGCCTCGTGAAAACAAGGCGCACGCAAACGACCCAAGCCCGATGCCAACCGAAAATGTGGCCAGCAATAATGTGGCAACTTTGGCATCGCCAGCCAACACCTCCTTGGCGAAGACTGGAAACTGAGTCAGCACGATCGAACCAAAAAACCAAAACCAGGAGTTAGCCAGAATCGTCATAAACACCGGCTTATTGCGCCGCGTCATGCGAATGATGTCGATACTGCTGGACCAAACGTTAAATGACAAATCGAGATCAGGTGAGGCGGCTGGGGCATTCGGTATCGCCCGACTGGCCAAGTAACCGAGAATAGCAAAGCCAATAATACTGGCCATAAGCCAATACTGTAGATCCAGATTGCTCGCTAAGGTGCCACCTAAAATGGTTCCCAGCAAAATGGCAATAAAGGTGCCCGATTCCACATAGGCGTTGGCATTTAGAATCTCATCGTGCGCCACGTGCTGCGGCAAAATACTGTATTTAATCGGCCCAAAAAATGCCGATTGCGCACCGAGAGAAAACAAAACAAACAGCATCGCGGGCACATGCTGAAAATACAGCGCCACACTACCCGCCAACATAATCACGATCTCGGCTATCTTGATACGCTGAATCAGATGCGCTTTTTCAAATTTGTCGGCCAACTGACCGGCGATGGCCCCGAACAGAAAGTAGGGCAGAATAAATGCCACCAGGGCAATATTAATAATGATGCCCTGATTCTCTTTGGCAAGAAAATAGGTGATCAGAATCGCAAACGCATTGCGATAGATATTGTCATTAAACGCGCCCAAGAACTGGGTACAAAAATACGGCAAAAACCGTCTAGAACGAACCAGATGTTGATCCATAGCCCCGCCTGTTCCTTATGAACTTGCCACTGCCAGTTGGTGGTACTTGTTATACTTATTATTCATTCAGGCAGACTATCACAATCCTCTGTCATTTAGATTAATCGTATTCGCTTATGTCTGCACCACACGTTGATTTTTTGATTGTTGGCCAAGGTTTGGCAGGGTCAATTCTGGCGCTCAATCTGCAACAACGCGGCAAATCTGTACTAGTGATTGATAACGATCATTCTGGCTGTGCAAGTCAGGTTGCGGCCGGCCTAATTAATCCGGTAACCGGGCATCGCCTAAATTTAACCGACAACTTTGAGCAATACTGGCCCGTGGCGAACGGGTTCTATCAATCATTAGCGAAAACAACTGGCAGATCAGTGCATCGAGCGGTCACACAGTACCGCCGCATCAAACACCCTGGGCAAGTGACTTACCTCGACAAACGCTTGCAACAAGCAGAGTATCAATCCCTGCTGTCGAAACACAGCGACAGCCCATTTTTAGCATCAGAACCACACAGCTGTATTCAAGTGCACCAGACCAGTGCTGTGGATACGCCTACCCTACTATCGCAAACCAAAACCATACTAGTTGATCAAGGAGCTTATTCGGTAACAAAACTCAACTATCATGACCTCTCCGTGACTAGCCAAGGCATCACTGTGCAGGGTGTGCAGGCCAGCACGATCATATTCTGCGAAGGCTATCAGGCTATTGAAAACCCGTGGCTCGAAAATTTACCGTTCAAACTTGCTAAAGGTGAGATTCTCGATATTGAAGTATCCGCGCCACTCCCGGGCATGTTGAGTTGGGGCAGCTGGCTACTACCAAGCGCAGATAACTCTGCCAGCGCGCGACTTGGTTCGAACTATGACTGGTATGATTTGAGCCTTACACCAACACTCGAGATAGCGCAAAAACTGCTCACCAGCTTGCAACAACATAGTGGTCTGCAAGCAAAGATAACAGCACACCAGACCGGGATTCGACCAACCACGCGCCAACGCCGACCGTTTATCGGCGCCATTCGCTCACTGCAAAATGCGTACTGTTTTAATGGCTTTGGCAGCAAAGGGTGTTTGACCATTCCATACTATGCCAATCTATTGTGCGAACACCTTACCACTGGCAAACCATTGCCTGAGGAACTGACCGAATGGCTATAACGCATGTTGCACATAAGGCGATTCGCACACATTTTCAACACCGCCCTCTCGAGTACGCCGTTGATGCGACCTGCGGCAATGGTCACGACACCGTATTCCTGGCCGGCCTGACCAGTAAGCGTGTCTGGGGGTTTGACGTTCAGTCCGCGGCGATTAAGGCCACTGAAGCAAAACTCGCAGCGGCAGGTCTTGAACACGTGCGCTTAATTCACGCTGGACACGAAACCATGCGGCAATATATTGATCAGCCGGTCGACTGCATTATGTTCAACCTTGGTTACCTACCACGCAGCGATAAAACCATCACCACCGATGCCGATTCAAGCCTGCTCGCCTTAAAACAGGCAACCGAACTGCTGAACTCAGGTGGCTTAATTTCACTCTTGTGTTATCCCGGGCACGACGCTGGCGCGATCGAGACACGAGCGGTTCAATCTTGGTTAAACACGCTCGACCCGCAGCACTGGCAAGTGACACACCACACCGCGCGCGAACCAAAACCCAGCTCGCCGATTCTGTTCGTTTTATACCGTCTCACTAACTCGTAGGCTAAGCGATCCAACTGAGCATCGACTCAACCAAAAGCAGGGGCAGAAAGACGAAGAAAAGATTGATAAATGCACGCTGGAGCCACGGGCGATGTTGGTACTGGAAGCCCGCAAACTCAGTGCCGATAACCACCAATCCCATCACAAAAAACCAGCAACTGAAGAAGACAGAAACACGCCATTTAATGAGCATCACGGCAAAATCATGCAATGCACCACTCACCACAAAAGTCACCACAGTGGCTATCGGCACTGAGCAGTAAGCCCTCAGTGGGCGCATCACATTGCGTGCCAGGTAGTAACCCCAAATGGGATTCCAGTAGCGCCAAAATTCAGCAAACGAGCCAGCACCTAATGCACGATATAACATGGCCTGCATGGAACCGGGAGCGCCTAAAGCGACGCCGGCTCGACGTCGCACATACTGAGATAATGAGAGAGATACCTTCACAAACAGACTCGGTGACTGCTAAACCCGGCTCAGCATAGCATTGACGCGCTCATAGTCGAGGGGCAAATCGTTTTGAACAGCTCCAATTACAGTCCGCGTCTGTGTTTGTAAAATCTGCATGGCGGCAATCCAAGGCACCGGCCCCAAGGAGATGCGCGCCGCACCTAGGCCAGAGATTGAACATACTTGTGATACTGACTCAGCCATGAGATTAAGCGGCAGCGATATCTGCTCCAATAAACGTGCAACCATTTTCGGGTCGCTCAAACCGGGCACAAACAGACCATCCGCACCGCTGTCCGCGTATTGGGCTTGTCTTCGCAAGGTCTCTGTTAAGAACGCATCAGGCGCAACAAGATTTCGCAGATACACATCTGTTCTGGCATTAATGAAGATAGGATCTAGGTTAGAGTCAGCCCGGATAGACTCAATCTTATCAACTAACTGTTTGACGGAGCCTGCTCCGTCCTCCAAATTAACACCGACCACACCGACCGCCGCTAACTCCGCGACCAGCTGTGCTACTCGTAGAGGCGAGTCGCTATAACCAGATTCGATATCAACGGTGACCGGCACTTTCGCTACACGCATTATGGCGCGCATCGACTGCAACAATACCTCGCGAGGCAAAGCGTCCCCATCTGGATACCCATTTGCCCAGGCCACGGCGGCACTACTGGTCGCCAAGGCCGTTGCGCCCTGCGACTGAACCACAGCCGCACTGCCGGCATCCCAACAATTGATCAGCACCAGTGGCTGAATTGGGTCATGTAACGCGTGAAAGTCGTAATCTTG
>JAUHZM010000164.1 GCA_030426005.1 Gammaproteobacteria bacterium | reverse complement strand
GAGGAGTTGCTCTCCTTGTCAAAGAATCCCACCTCCTGCTTGAGCAGAGCCGCCATCATGAGGACGCGCACGCGCTGCGCGAGGCGCTGGCCCATGTAGTTGAAGCTGTACGACTGAATGATGGCACCGAACAGTGCGGCAAATCCCATGCCCATGTAGACTAGAGACCATTTCTGCGTGTTGCTCGTGATGTAGTCCTTCTCATCCTGGGTCATGGACCCGTCCTCCTCCCCACCATAGCCAAAAAAGCCGCCAATGAGGGATTGGTAAAACGGGGTTAGTCGCGCCTGGAAGGAGCATTCACCGATGGCAAGTTGTGCATCTGGGCAGGCGGCTTCGTTAATCAACGGTGTTCCTGGTCCAAATGTCAGTGCAACCCAAGTTAGAACTACGGCCAATACACCGAGACCGGCACGCTTAAGCCCCCTCTTCTCGTCCTCACTGAGTGACCTCTTTACTTCGGGGTTGCTGGTTTCTGCCGATTCAGCGTCGGCATCCCAGCCTCCCAAGCGAGGCTCGATTATTCTGTCGGTGACATACCAAATCACGGGTACGTAAATAAACAGCATGGTGGCGATAAAATACCAATTGCCGGCAATATTAACGGGGTAATCAGCCACCAGGATATTGGCGGCTTCGCCAGTAATGCCGAGTAATAGCGCGTCTAATTGCCCCATCACCAGATTAGCCGAAAAACCGCCAGACACACCAGCAAACGCGGCAGCAATACCTGCGATGGGATGGCGCCCTGCTGCCACGAAAATCAAGGCCGCTAAGGGAATTAAAACAACATAGGCTGCGTCGGCTGCGAGGTTCCCCATCATGGCAATAAATGCCACCAAAGGCGTCAGCATAAATCGCGGTGCATTGCTGACTGCGGCACGCATTGCCGTGCCAAACAAACCGGTTCGCTCAGCCACACCAGCGCCCAACATGACCGTTAAGACCATGCCTAATGGGTGAAAGTGTGTGAAAGTTTTTGGCATTTCAACGAAAAGCCGTTGCAGATTGTCGGGCGACAACATGCTTTGTGCCATGATTTTACCGTCGTCACCAATGCCGAAGCGCGCTTTTTGCGCCTCTGGCATGCCCGATAATATTTGCGGGCTTAATGTTTCGGACACACCAAACAAAGCACACAAGGCCGAAATCACGACAACCGCTAAAATTAGGTAAATAAATAGAAAGACTGGGTCCGGTAAGGCATTACCGGTACGTTCTATCCAGGCAAGAAACCCTTTCTGAGGTACAGGGTTTGATGTGGCCATAGCACTATCTCCAACGTTATTTTATATACGCTGGTTATAGCATTTTTCTATACTGAATTGGGTCTGGATTCGCCCGTTCGGTCTGCTGGGAACAGACTAAAAAAGTTGTCAGTGGTCGCGCTCGCTAACTCTTCCAGAGTCATGCCTTTTAAATCGGCCACAAACTGAGCCGTGTGGCGCACATAGGCAGGCTCATTGGTTTTTCCACGTAGCGGCACTGGCGCGAGATATGGTGAGTCGGTTTCAACCAGAACACGGTCAATTGGGCATTTACGCGCAACTTCTTGCACATTGGTGGCGCTTTTGAAGGTCACAATGCCCGAGAATGAGATGTAAAAGCCGAGGTCGAGCGCTTTCTTAGCGACATCCCAGTCTTCGGCAAAACAATGCATCACGCCACGACATTGGTCTGCGCCCTCTTCTTTGAGCATCCGCATGGTGTCGTCTGCCGCACTGCGTGTGTGAATAATGAGCGGCTTATTGACCGTTTTAGCGGCTTCGATGTGGCGCACGAAGCGTTGTTGTTGCCAGGTCATATCCTGACCTTCAACTCGAAAGTAGTCTAGCCCGGTTTCACCAATGGCGACAATGTTGTTATCTTGAGCGATGCTTACCAGCTCTTCGACACTGGGTTCTTTGACGTCTTCATAACAAGGGTGCACGCCAACTGACGCGAACACATTTTGGTGCTCATCAGCCAGCTTTTTAACCTGCGGAAAGTCTTCCAGATTCACCGACACGCAAAGCATATGCGATACATCATTCATGCGCGCATTGGCCAGAATATCTGGCAGGCGCTGATGTAGTTCGTCAAAATTGATATGACAATGGGAGTCGACGATTTGCATGGAATAAACAGGCCAAACTAAAAATGGTTCCGAGCGCCCTACTGTGGCTGCCTGGACTTTAACGGCGTATATATTAAGACCTAGGACTCAATTACATTGTGTGCGTGGATCGCGTCAATGAGATAGAGGCACCTAGTTTTTGTTCAATCAAATTGACGGTGGCGCGCGCATCGTCGCCCATAAACTGAACACCGACACCGCGTGGACGGTTTCCTAACGCACCTGGCGGGCTTACCCAGACGACCTTGCCTGAAATATGCACAGGATCGATCTCATCCATGATCTTAACCAGCAAAAACATTTCATCACCCAAGTTGTAATCTTTCTTGGTTGGTACAAAGAGACCACCATTTTTCACAAACGGCATATACGACATGTACAAGGCTTGCTTGTCTTTAATGGCGATCGAAATCACCGCATTGCGCGCTTTGTCGGCCGGAATGTTTTGCTTTTCTACAGTCATAAGGAGTTTATACCGCTAATTTCAACGTTCTACAAGCGCCAATCGTTAGGCTGGCAAGCGATAGAATTTGTGCGCGACGGTTTCCAACACCAACAGTTCATCAACCGTGGTCGTTAGCAGTCGTTTTGCCTCATTCAGTTGATCGACCAAATCCAGCAATCGCTGTTTGTCTAACTTGGCGCTGGACGAAGATATCCACGACATTTGTACCGGAAAAAACACCGTTGCCGGTTGCTCGGTCAACTTGGTGCGGAGTAAATCTGTGGTCAATTTCTGCAAAATTTCAACGGCCGCTAGACCACCGAGTTGTTGCCATGATTTAGCCACGTCGGTGACTTCTGCGCGTCGCATCCACAGACTATTCACTTCGCTGAATACCGCCTTGAGCGACGTTAAGTAATCACCCTTAAAGAGCGCCAGCGCGGCCAATGGGTGATTGTTAGCCATGGCTAGGTACGTATCGATTTCCGCTTCTGGGATCACTTTTTGGTGCACCAGCCAGGCTTTGGCTGCCGCAGTTTCAGGCGGGTAAAAGTTAACCAGACTACAACGACTGCGAATCGTACTCACCAGCTTCGACACCTCATCTGTCACCACAATAAACAAGGTATTCGCCGGGGGTTCTTCCAGGCTTTTGAGCAAGGCATTGGATGCGTTGCGGTTCATGGTCTCGGCAAAAAAGATCAAGATGACGCGATGTGAACTGATATGCGGATGTGTGGTCAGCGCCGACGAGAGCCGTCTAATCTGCTCAATGGTGATCGCACGCTTAGGTTTGCCGGAATGCACTTCCAGGTATCGCGCTGCATAACTACCCAATAAATCTTCCTTAACTTCAACCTCGGGCATCACCACGTGCAGATCTGGGTGAGACCCTGCTGAAAACAAGGACTCCGACTGCGAATGCGTGTCAGTCAAAACAAAATGTGCCAGGGCAAGTGCCAAATCGCGCTTACCTAAGCCACTGTTTCCATTGAATAACAAAGCGTGATTCGCACGCTCTGGCTCCATCGTCAGGTTTTGCCAAACCTCCTGATTCCAGGGATGAATTGTAGGGTTGAACTTACTCATAGAGGCGGTCGAACACACTGAATGTAGTCAACCAGAACTTGCTCGACCTGCGCTTGCACCTGCGCCAACACCAAACTGGCGTCGACTATGCGAAACCGCGCCGGTTCTTCCTTAGCACGCGCTAAATAACATGCACGAACACGCTGCTTAAAAGACTGTTGCTGCTGCTCAAAGCGATCAGGCTCACCGCGATTATCTGCACGCTCTTCGCCGACTGACACTGGCACATCCAGCAACACGGTCAAATCTGGACGCAAGTCGCCTTGCACGAGTGTCTCCAGCGCAGAGATGGTTTTTATATCCAGCGCCCGGCCACCGCCTTGATACGCATACGTGGCATCGGTAAAGCGATCACACAAAACCCATTTTCCCGCTGCCAAGGCCGGTTTAATCACCTCTTCCAAGTGCTGGGCACGTGCAGCAAAAATAATTAGCAGCTCAGCGGTATCACCAATCATGGCGTCGCTGTCGTTCAATAGTAAGGCACGCAGCTGTTCACCGAGTTCAGTCCCGCCCGGTTCACGCGTATGTACATACTCAATATTGTGCTGCTGTAAAACGGCCTCGATGACCTCGATATTGGTCGATTTCCCAGCGCCGTCCTGGCCTTCGACGGTAATAAACTTGCCCTGCTCTGCCACCATCGCACCTACTCAGGATTAGACGAGAAAGACTTTGGCTTACCGCCAAGTTGGTACTTGATGACCGCGTTATTATGCTCTTTCAGGGTTTTGGAGAACTGATGTGAACCGTCCCCTTTTCCGACAAAATAGAGTGCGTCTGTGGTTTCTGGATTGGCAGCGGCACGAATCGCTGCTTCGCCCGGCATTGCAATCGGCGTTGGTGGCAAACCGTAGCGAGTATAGGTGTTGTATTCGGTATCCGTGGTTAGGTCTCGACGACGAATATTGCCGTCATAACGATCGCCCATACCGTAGATCACAGTCGGGTCGGTTTGCAGCTTCATGCCGATGCGTAAGCGATTATTAAACACACCCGAGATGGTCGGGCGCTCATGCGCTGCGCCGGTCTCTTTTTCAATAATCGACGCCATAATCAACAGTTGATACGGTGACTTCACTTCCACGTCGTCCGCCCGCTCTGCCCAGATCTCTTCTAGCAGTGCTTGTTGACGCTTGAACGCTTGTTCCAATACGTCAAAATCGCTGTCGCCTTTTTGAAAATAATAGGTTTGGGGCGCGAACATGCCTTCTGGGTGCTGGCCCGGTGCGCCAAGTGCTCGCATAATCTCAGCATCGTCCATTGATTCCAGTTCATCTTCCAGCATACGTTGGGACTTAAGATGCGCCAGATACTCTTTAAAGGTCTTGCCTTCAATCAAAGTCAGCGAATACTGAATTACTTTACCTTGATTTACTTTATTGATGAGCTCAGGAATCGAGTCCACATCCACCAAGGTGTATTCACCGGCTTTGATTTGAATATCGCGCGCGTTTAGCCAGGTGTAAGCCCGGAAGACATAGCGATTCTCAATCACGCCTTGCTGCTGGAGATGATTCGCTAGCCAACTTATGCCAACCCCCTGAGGGATCACCAGCACCTTATCGCGGTTCTCCAACGGCTGCGATAACACGCTGGTATAGGTAAAGTAGGCCAACGCCATTGCCAGCACAAACAGTGCATAAAAGGTCAGCCTAATGATTCGGAATAACTTCATTTTTTTGTAATATTTTCAGAAGCTTAGATGAGATTTCTCGACTCTGGTAATGGCGTGATAAGCACCGTTCAACGGGCCACAAACCAATGAGTGAATTGCTTACAAAAACCTCATCAGCCGCCTCGACGTCAGACAAGGATAATCGCACAATCTGAGTGTCGACTCCAATGCTTTGCGCCGCTGCTATCAGGTAGTCGCGCATCACACCGGCTACCCCGCAGCGATCAAGCTCCGGTGTTAGCAACACGCCGTTCTGAACCAGAAACACATTGCTCTGTGTGGCTTCGACCACGTTAAGGTCGAGGTCCAATAACAACGCTTCATGCCATTCTGCTTGCCACTGAGCGCGCGCGAGGATTTGCTCCAGGCGGTTACCATGCTTGATCCCAGCCAATGGAGGCTGTGTGGCCAGCCGAATATCACTGACGCCCAGCGTGATGCCAACATCGTAATGTTCAACTGGGTATTGAGGATATGGATGACAGCTCAGAATTCGCGTCGGTTGCACCGGGTCTGGGGTTAGATAACCACGTCCGCCCTGCCCGGCAGTCACCGTCACGCGCAAAACGGCTGGGTCTTCGCACTGCGAAGCGATTGAATGCGCTTCACGACTTAGATCGGCCAGGAAATCAGGCGACAAAGGCACACCAATAACAGTCGCACCGGCCACTAGGCGATTGAGGTGCGCTTCCCACAGCAGCAGGGATTGAGCCGCGATCGGGACCGTTTCAAAAACCGATTGCCCATATAACAAACCCCGGTCTAAAGCCGAGGTTTGTTGGGTTTCTTCGCCGTTTACCAGAATAAGCACTGGTGAGGTGTACCTACACGAAGCGTTTCATGGCCAGTGTGCCGTTGGTGCCACCAAACCCAAATGAGTTGGTCAGCGCCAGGTTCATGGTCATTTCGCGCGCGGTGTTTGGCACGTAGTCAAGATCGCAATCAGGCGATGGGTTGTGCAAATTGATGGTTGGCGGTGCGATTTGCGTGTGTAACGCCATAGCCGTGTAGACCGCCTCAACACCACCAGCTGCGCCCAGCAAGTGACCGACCATCGATTTGGTAGAACTGATGGCTATTTTCTTGGCGTGGTCACCAAAGGCGGTTTTCGTCGCATTGGTTTCCGCTGCATCGCCCAATGGTGTGGATGTGCCGTGTGCGTTGAGGTGATCAACGTCTTCCGGGTTCACACCAGCGTTGCGCATTGCATTCGCCATACAACGTGCTGCACCTTCACCACCTGGGCTCGGCGAGGTCATGTGGTAGGCGTCGCCACTCATGCCAAAACCGGCCAGTTCGGCGTAGATTCGCGCGCCACGTGCTTTCGCGTGCTCGTACTCTTCCAGTACTAACACACCAGCGCCCTCGCCCATCACGAAGCCATCGCGCGCTTCATCCCAAGGGCAAGACGCTTGCGCTGGATCGACATCGCGTGATGATAGTGCGCGTGCGTTGCCAAAACCGGCAATGGCTGTTTGCGTGATCGCGGCTTCGGCACCACCAGCGATCATTACGTCTGCATCACCGTACT
>JAUHZM010000163.1 GCA_030426005.1 Gammaproteobacteria bacterium | reverse complement strand
GGTCAATGCCTGAATCAACGCTTCTTGCAAGGGGAAGTCCATCAAGCTCGGCGATCCGGCATCAAAGCCATCTTGGTTTAGTTTGCCACGCTGCCAGTACGCAACCACGGCTGGGTTAGTCGTCCATTCCTCGCCAACAATATTAAAATTCGGGTACTCTGCAAGAATGCGTTGATTGTACTCACGCGTAAAGTGTTTGTCGGCATACGGCAAGGTGTCAACGCGCAAGCCACTCAGGCCCGCATACTCAATCCACCAAACCGTGTTCTGCACAATGTAGTTTGCCAACAAAGGGTTTGATTGATTCAGGTCTGGCATGCTGGGCACAAACCAGCCGTCATTAAACGCACGACGTTCACTTTCTGGTGCGTAGGGGTCCTGAATCATTTCATGGCGATGCGACGTTTGGGTAAATCTCCCTTCATTGTGGATCCAGTCTTTGCTTGGCAAATCACGCATCCACCAATGCTGCGCACCAATATGATTGGGAATGCTATCCATAATGACCCCGATCCCGAGTTCGCGTGCACGGGCCGTCATGGCCAACAAAGCTTCGTTACCACCTAAACGCGCATCTACCTGATACAGATCACTGATCGCATAACCGTGATACGAATACGTCGCTTCGTTATTCTCTTGAATCGGATTCAGCCACAACTGCGTCACACCCAAATCGGCGAGGTATTCGAGGTTCTGCGTTATGCCTTGTAGGTCACCACCATGCCGCCCGCCTGGGTGCGCTCGATTGGGCTGCTCGCGTAAGCCATCCACCGCGTCATTGTCAGGATTACCGTTCGCAAACCGATCCGGCGTAAGCAAGTAAATCACATCCTTCGATGAAAAACCGACCCGCTGCGCGGACCCTTTGGTGCGTGCTTTAAACCGATACTGTGTGGTCTCTATTAGTGTTCCATTGAGGTCAAAACGAAGCTCTGTACTCGCTTCGCCCTGCTCCTGGCCGACGCTTAAATCAACAAACAGATAGTTTGGATTTTCTACGGTGTGGAGTTCTTGCACGATGATCTTGGGATTGGAAGACGTCACCGTTGCTTTGCCAATGCCCTTACCGTAGACCATTAGCTGTACTGTTTGATTCGCCATTCCTGACCACCAAAATGGTGGCTCAATTCGGTCAATCGTCCCCTGCGCGTATGCAGTCGAGTTAACACCCAGAATTAATAGTACGAAAAACAATGTTTGGACACGTGCTTTATGCATCTTATGGTCTCCTGCAATAGTGGTTGGTGGTCATGCAAGGTGGCAAACTCGACTCATCATCACGCAATTTGACGCGCGGGTAAATGCATCTCGTTGCGTAAAAAAAATCCCGCTGCCTCAATCGGTACACGGGATCAACTCGAAGGGAGCTAGAAAATAATGAGATTGGATAGTTGCTTGCAGTGTTGCAGGACTGAGGGCTGCCTTCTCACGCTGGCCTTTTCCAAGGATGGGCTCAGCATAAAATCCCAATAACATCCAACAATTCGCTGATCACCAACGCTGCACGCATAACTTCGCCAAAGTGCATATTCACAGCTTACGCACAGTTGCCACACGCGCAAAGCCGTTACATACGTATTCATATCAAGCTACCCGCGTTACATACGTATTCAAAGCCTTAGTATCTCCCCATAAACGAGATATCGCACTACTATGGAGCGCATAAGGTGGAGACGCGCTCGCGTTTAGAGAGTGTTGGCTGGCATTCACGCTGCCAAACCTCAAAAAGCCGCGAGTCAGCAAACAAAAGAACTATAAATTGTTGTGAAAAATGTATCTTTAAAGTCAGGCAACAACCTGGCCATAACTGAATCTAACGCGACGCAAGCGCAGCTGGAATGGTGGCGTGGCGCTGTCATCTATCAGGTGTACCCGCGCAGTTTTTGCGACACCAACGGTGACGGCATTGGCGACATTCAGGGCATCATCCAAAAGCTCGACTATATTGCTGAGCTCGGTGTTGATGCACTTTGGGTGTCACCATTCTTCAAGTCGCCGATGAAGGACTTTGGTTATGACATCAGTGACTATCGAGATGTCGACCCGATTTTCGGTAGCCTTGCTGATTTTGATGAGCTAATCGCTAAAGCTAAACAACGTGGACTCAAGATCGTTATAGACCAGGTGCTCAGCCACACTTCGGATCAACATGCCTGGTTTCAAGAAAGCAGTAGCTCGAAAACGAACCCCAAAGCCGACTGGTATGTTTGGGCAGATGCCAACGCAGACGGTTCCGCACCGAACAACTGGATTTCAATTTTTGGTGGCTCCGCCTGGGAATGGCATGAGGGCCGCCAACAGTATTATCTGCATAATTTTTTAAAGTCTCAGCCGGACTTAAACTTTCACAGCGATGCTCTGCGGCAACAAATATTGCAGGAATTGGAGTTTTGGTTAAAACGCGGTGTCGACGGCTTTCGACTCGACGCAATTAACTTCTGCTACCACGATCAATCGCTACGCGACAATCCATTTAAACCGGTTGAAAAACGCACCGGCCGCGGATTTTCGCCCGACAACCCTTACGCGGCGCAGTATCACCTTTACGATAACACGCAGACAGAAAACCTGGCGTTTCTAGAGGACGTGCGTGCGCTACTGGATCGTTATCCGGGCACGGTTACCCTGGGTGAGATCAACTCTGAAGACTCGTTGAAAACGCTGGCTGAATATACCCAGGGTAAAACACGTCTGCATATGGGGTACAACTTCGAACTTCTCGCAGATGAGTTTTCTCCACACCATTTCATGCACACCGTTGGCGCACTCGAAGATGTCATTGGTGAAGGGTGGCCTTGTTGGGCGGTAAGTAACCACGATGTCACACGCGTCGTTTCACGATGGGGATCCGGCAAACACAATACAGACTTCGCCAAAATGGCCCTCGCACTGGCTGCCAGCTTGCGCGGCACATTGTGCGTCTATCAGGGTGAGGAACTGGGCTTCACTGAAGCTGAGATCGCACGCGAAGATTTGCAAGACCCTTTCGGCATTGAATTCTGGCCAGAATTTAAAGGCCGCGATGGTTGCAGAACACCTATGGCCTGGGACTCTAGCACACCCAATGCTGGGTTCTCGAAAGCTAAACCATGGCTGCCAGTCGATGCTGCCCATCGTCTCAACAATGTCCGCAAACAACAACAAGACCCAGAGTCTGTGCTGAATTTCTATAAAGACTTCCTCCGCTGGCGACGCAGCATGCCCGCCTTAGTCAGCGGCGACATTAAGCTGGACACCCATGCGAGCACGGATCAACTTCTTATCTTTACACGCAGTGATCAAAACACGCAGATCCATGCCTGTTTTAATTTAAGCGACTCACCAGCCACCTGGCAGGCACCTGCGGTCGACAAAATTGCGCTCAGTAACGCAGCCGAACGTAACGATGATGGAAATCTCGCCTTAGGCCCCTATGGCTTTGCGCTTTGTGTCTAACTGACCGTTACTTTTTGATGCCGATGGAGGGAATCGGAGGCATCATAATACAGGCGTAAACCAATCGCTTTTGCTATCCCGTCAGAAAAGAGTTGCAAAAAAATATGCCGTTGTACGCGCGCTTTAGTAGGCGCGGGCAAACTGAACTGGAAAATTAAGGAAGAGAAAACAGCATCCTTGCTAACAACACGTCCATTCCACGAAATCGTTCAACTGACTAAACAGTTATCTTCTCTTACAAGTTGTCTCCGTACCGAGCCTCAAATCGCTCTGCGGAGTTCGCGGCGACCTGTGTATCACCGCATTGTTTGTTAGCTGGCTTTGGACAGCTCCAAATCGACACCTAACTCCAACATACGGTTAGCAGTATCGATCATGCGGTTTGAAAAACCCCATTCGTTGTCATACCAGGCCAATATCTTCACCATGTCACCAAACACACGAGTCTGAGTAACATCAGCGATGCTAGACGCTGGGTTGTGGTTGAAGTCGCTTGAAACCAACGGCAGTTCGTTGGTTTTGAACACGTCTTCTTTGGTGGTCTCAACCGCTTTCGCTAAGATTTCATTCACTTCTTCAACCGTCGTCTCACGAGACACCGTCACGGTCAGATCCAACAAGCTCACGTTCAATGTTGGTACGCGAACCGACAAACCGTCCAACTTACCATCCAAGTCAGGGACGACCAGACCAATCGCCGCAGCGGCACCGGTTTTACTCGGAATCATTGAGTGCGCGGCAGCACGAGCGCGTCGCAAATCAGTGTGGTACACGTCATTCAAACGCTGATCATTGGTGTAGGAATGCACCGTATTGGCCAAACCTTTTTCAATACCCAACGATTCATGCAATGCCTTTGCAATCGGTGCCAGACAGTTAGTCGTACACGAAGCATTGGACACGATGCGGTGTGCTGGCGTCAGCACATCATCATTTACGCCGTAGACAACGGTGGCGTCCATGTTTTTACCTGGTGCCGAGACCAATACTTTTTTGGCACCGGCTTCGAGATGCGCACTGGCACCTTCACGGGTAGTAAACAAACCAGTACATTCCAGCACCAGATCGACACCCAATTCCGCCCAAGGTAGGTCCGCAGGATTACGTTCTGCTAACACGCGAATTTTATCGCCAGCAACAACCAGGTTGTCACCGTCGACACTCACACTCGGCGCGAATTCACCGTGTACCGTGTCGTACTTCAGTAAGTGGGCATTGATGGCCGCCTCACCCAAGTCATTAATAGCAACCACCTGAATTTGGTCGTGCTTGCGATACTCGTACATCGCGCGCAGCACGTTTCGTCCAATACGGCCAAACCCATTAATCGCAATTTTATACATCCTGATACCTGCTCTTAAGTGCGTGTGGTTTTGTTGACGCAATGCGCTCGAATCTGCGTCCTGCTCAACAAATACCGAGTTAAAGTTGTGCGTTTCGGTGAACTCATCACCACGCTATGAACAAAAGATTAGCACAGACTGTAAGTTAATTACAATTTATTAGTTCAAAAACCGCTTTTTTGTAATCTAACTACATTGAATCGGTTGCTTGATCTCACCTCAGAGCTCACTCGAAATCGCTCAACTTTCAAATTTGCCTGATAATTAGAGGATATTCGGCTATTATTGTAAGTTAATTACAAAAATGCGGCCGCATGTCACACTGTGAGAGGGGGAAGAGCATGCAAGCACAAACATCATTACTTCAGCTGATGAACAGCGACACGGTTCGTTTAAGTAAGTCTGACCGTAAACTAGCTGTGATTGTTCAGGCTGATCCCGCGTCGGTAATTCATCAATCCATCGCATCGCTCGCGTCGGCTGCTGAAGTCAGCGAACCGACAGTTAATCGTTTTTGCCATAAACTCGGCTGCGATGGTTACCCCGACTTCAAGCTGCGTCTGGCACAAGAGATATCCTCAAATGGGCAGCTTTTCGTCGAAAACCTAAGTCGCGACGATGACAGCTCGATGGTGATCAAAAAGATCATGACGTCGATTCAAGGCAGTATTCAATCACTCGCTAACACCATTAATCCCGATGTTTTGGATGCAGCTGCCAGCGCCATTGCCAAATGCAAAAGTGTGCACTTCTTTGGCATGGGCGCATCCAGCTCAGTGGCACTCGACGCGCAACACAAGTTCTTTCGCTTCGGCATGCCCGTGATTGCGCACACTGATTACATCAACCAACGAATGGCTTGCTCGATGATGGACAGCGACGATGTCGCTGTGTTCATTTCGTACACCGGGCGTACCGATGCCATGATCATCAATGCGGAACTAGCTCGAAAAGGTGGCGCGACGGTCATCGGCATCACCTCTCAATCGTCGATTCTGGCCGGACAATGTAAGTATGTGCTCAACGCCGTGACCGCAGAAGACACCGACCTTTTCACACCCATGACTTCCCGCATCATACATTTGGCAGTCATCGATATGCTGGCAACCACCGTTGCCCTCAAGCTGGGTGACCGGGTTGAGAAGAACATCAAAGCCATCAAAAAGAACCTGGCTGCTACGCGCACGGACCGGACTCAATAATCACGTAATTACGCAGATTACAACCATGGATGGACTCCGCTTAAACGCACTGCCAGCCTCAGCCGCAAGCACTCTAAGCACCGACCACTAGCAGAAGTTCTCATAATATCAAGCGGTTATCCGCCACTGAGATACAGAATACGCACTAAACTATAACTTTGGTTTAGTGGTATTGCGCTAGGTGGTGATGCACAATCGTAACCAGAACAAATTAAAAAGGATGGATACGATGAGCGAATCTTCGCTTCGCAACAAGCAAACAATGCCGCGCAGCCTGGAGCAGGAGTTTCTGGTGTTGTCGCGCAATAATTTACGCCGCAATCCGTTGCCGGTCTTTATCGGCCTGATCGTCATTGCGACTGCTGCTATTGGCGACTCGTCACCACGCTGGGTACTGGCCTGGCTGACCTTGTCAATTCTGGCGCTGTTTGGCCGTGCCTGGTGTATCCGCTATGTGCTCCGCCAAGAGCGTTTTAACGAAGCGCAACGACTGCGCTTTATTTACTGGTTGAGCTTTGGCAACGCCATTGTGTTGTGTTTATCACTCATTTTCTTCCCCAATATGAGCGTGGTGGACGCGGTGCTAGTCACTTTGGTTATGGGTTATTTGGTGATTGGCGTGGTGATCACCAACGCTGGGTTTATGAAAGCCACCGCACCATATGTCACGCTCGTACTCTCATCCTTGGCGTTGATGTGGTCGGCTTTTCCGCCCTCGGAGGGTCAGGGTGTGTGGAAGGTCTATGTACTAAGCTCTTTCCTGATTTTCATGAATTACGCACTATTGAGCATCTCCAAAGAGATTCATCATTTGTTTCGTAATTCAGTTGAGATGCGGCAAAAGTACGCCGAGGAACTCGCCCGCGACTACGCCGAACACCCGGACGGCGTTGTCTTCACGCCCGAG
>JAUHZM010000162.1 GCA_030426005.1 Gammaproteobacteria bacterium | reverse complement strand
GGAGAACATGGGCTCCGAGGTCGTGGCAGTCACAGACGGTCAACAAACCTTGAAAGACGCCATCAACGAGTGCTTGCGTGACTGGGTAACTAATATGGACAACACGCATTACGTGCTCGGCACCGCGTGTGGACCGCATCCGTTCCCAGAAATGGTCAGCTGGTTCCAATCGATCATAGGCCACGAAGCACGTGAACAAATTCTATCGTCTGCCGGACGCCTGCCCGACCGCGTGTTCGCCTGTGTTGGCGGCGGCTCCAATGCCATAGGTTTATTCCAGGGCTTTATGGACGACACCAACACCGAGCTGGTGGGTTGTGAAGCGGGCGGCTTTGGTCCCGGCAAAGGCAATCATGCCGCACGACTGGCGTATAAAGACGCGTCAGTCGGCGTTGCTCAAGGCATGAAAACCTACTTCTTGCAAAACGACGACGGCAATATGTTGCACACGCACTCAGTCGCGGCTGGATTAGACTATATCGGCGTAAACCCAATTCTGGTACACCTCTGGGAACAGAATCGCGTGCGCTTCGAAGCCGTCACGGATGAACAAGTCACCGAGGCGTTAAAGCTCACTATGCGCACCGAAGGCCTGATACCTGCGTTAGAAAGTTCGCATGGCTTCGCGCAAGCAGTTATAGAAGCCGAATCAATGAGCCCAGACGAAGTGGTACTGATCAACATGTCAGGCCGCGGCGACAAAGACATTTTCACCATTGCCGACGCCCTGGGTGATCAGCACTGGAAACAATTTATACGACAAAAATCAAACGAATATGGAACTGAATAAGTATCTGGCCGAGCGCAAACAGCTCGCTGACGGTTCAAGCCGACCGGCTATGGTTATGACGCACGTGGTGTGCGGCTACCCCTCGTTTGACGATAACTGGGCCGCGCTTGAAGTCATGGAATCCTTTGGCGTAGATTTGGTGGAGCTGCAATTTCCGTTCTCCGAACCCTCGGCCGACGGCCCGCTGTTTGTCAAAGCCAATCAGGAAGCAATCGCTAACGGCGTGCATGTCGACGATTGCTTTGACTTTATGCGCAAAGTCACCGAACGTTTTTCGTTCAAAGTCGTCATGATGGGCTACTACAACACCGTATTCAAAACCGGCCATCAAGCATTCCTCACACGCCTTAAAGAAGCTGGTGCCGTGGGCTTTATTCTCCCGGACTTACCGGTTGAAGAAGCTGGCGAGTTACACAGCATTGCCGCCGAACTCGACCTAAGCCCAATCGTATTGATGACGCCAACCAACAGTGATGCACGTTTAACACAACTGGCAAAATCTGCTGATGGCTTTATTTACACGGTCGCCCGCAAAGGCGTAACTGGCACACACACCGAGATGACCGATTCCGTGGCCGAGTTCATCGATCGTTGTCGAAACTTCACCGACCTGCCGCTCGCGGTTGGTTTTGGTGTGAGCACTGCGGATGACGTGGCATTTATTGGCCAGCATGCGGATATCGCCGTCATTGGCACCGCGGCCTTAAAAGCCTGGGAAAGCGGCGGCAAGTCAGCCTTGACCGAGTTCTTTGCGCAACTCCTGCCAACCAGCAACGCGGCCTAGAATGACACCATACCAGCACCTCTGGCGCAACGGCTCGCCCTGCACGCTGCCGAGTGGCAAGGCGGTCTGCGTAGGCAAGAACTACGCCGACCACATTCGCGAGATGAATTCCAAGGCCGCGCGTCAACCGGTGCTGTTTTTCAAACCACGCAGTGCATTGTGCAGTACGCAGGACACGCTCGAAATCAGCCATTTGTCGCATCTCGGCGAACTGCACCACGAGCTGGAAATTGCCCTATTGATCGGCACCACGCTCAACAGACACAGCAGTGAACTACTCAACGGCGTGGTCGGTATCGGCTTAGGTATCGATTTGACCTTGCGTGATGTGCAGGCCGAGTTAAAGCAAGAGGGTTTACCCTGGGAGCGCGCAAAAGCATTTGATAACAGCTGCGTATTGAGTCCGTTCTTGCAAGTCGAGGATGGCTGGCAACCGGATAACCTAGAACTGACTCTCTGGGTGAACGAAGTGCAAAGGCAACACAGCAATAGCCAATTGATGCTAACCCCGATTGCAGATTTATTACACGAGATCGTACAGGTTGTGACCTTGGAACCCGGCGATGTGGTACTTACGGGCACACCAGCCGGGGTTGGGCCGCTGCGTGCTGGCGACAACTTGCGCGGCGCACTCAATCAGGACATTTTGTTCGATAAACTACGTATTGAATAACCCGATCAACCGCAAGGACTGCGTTTCCACCTACTGAACATAAATAAAATTAAGTTTTGGTGGAATTTTTTTAATTTTTCTATTGATTCGACTTTATTTCGTCGGTTAGACTAAAGTCTGAACATTGAGGTTGCGCAGTAACCGTGGCCCCTACCCAACCCAATAACCCAACCACGGTTTCTACGCGACTTCTTTGTTCAAAAAAATTTTTTGAGGGTTCTAAGCCGGTAATGTCGCCTCAGCTATCTGTAGTCACTTAGCTACGCTTGGAATCAGGATTGAGTGAATAGTCCTTATTTAACAACAACTTACGAATCGGTTGTTGTTTGAAAAACAAAGACCTACACCACCACTCTTCTGTAACCCTACACCCTACATGTTTTTCATTTAACGCCAGGACTTCCTGGCGTTTCTTTTTTGTACTCAAGAAATCACTGCCAGGACATCGGACTAAAGTCTGAAATGCATTCCAATTAGTCGGAACCGTAGCCTTGGGGATTCTGAGACTGCCAACGCCAATGGTCCTGCATCATCTGCGCTAAATCAAATTTTGCTTGCCAGGCTAACTCCGACTGACTACGACTGACGTCCGCGTAACTGGTCGCCACATCGCCTGGACGACGATCCACAACCTGATACGGAATATCTTGCCCGCAGGCCTGGCTGAAGGCGCGGATAACGTCCAGCACAGAATGCCCATTGCCGGTTCCGATATTAAACGCTCGACAACCGTCCAGACCATCCAAAGCCCGCAACGCACTTAGGTGTGCGTCAGCGAGGTCCAACACGTGAATGTAATCACGCACTCCGGTGCCATCGTGCGTGTCGTAATCACCCCCAAACACCGCAACGTGATCACGCCGCCCAACAGCAACCTGTGCCACAAACGGCACCAAATTATTCGGGATGCCATTCGGGTCTTCACCGATCAAGCCACTTTGGTGGGCTGCAACTGGATTAAAATACCGCAGCAAGGCAACTCGCCACGCCGGATCAGCCACACACAGATCACGCAGGATTTGCTCGATCATCAACTTGGTCCAGCCGTATGGATTTGTGGCCTGCAACGGCGCTTGTTCATTAATTGGCATACGGGTCGCGTTACCGTACACAGTCGCCGACGAACTAAACACTAGTCGATGGCATCCGTGCTGCGACATCACTTTGATCAACTGCAACGCGCCTTGAACATTGTTTTCGTAGTAACGCACCGGGTCAGTGACCGATTCGCCAACCGCTTTCAAGCCGGCAAAGTGGATCACCGCGTCGATTTCATGTGTCTGAAATATCGATGCCAACGCATCGGTGTCGCGCAGATCGGCGTCGACCACACTCGGTCGCTGATTGCATATCTGCTCAATACGATCGATTACGCGTGGATGACTATTGCTAAAGTTATCCACGATAACCGGCTCATAGCCCTGCTGTAACAGCGCCACAACGGTGTGACTACCAATATAACCAGCGCCACCTGTTACCAGAATTTTTTGCATGTAAACCGCCTGTTATTGTCGCAAAATCCACCGCCGCGACAGTGGTTGAATCCAATCAGACTATGATACTATTTAGCGCTGGTTGTCGCGACCGTATTGGGTGGTCAGACAAATACAGATTCAGTCAATCGAGCGCTCGAGCAGTTTGATTTTCAACGCAACGGAACGAAGGATTGACCTGTCGCCATAATTCGGCGAATTAAATCTGTCCGGGTCAGTAAACAGGGTCTAAGGCTTAGAATCAACGCAGGCATAAAAACGGTTAATTCCGAACCAGCGCTGACTCAACCCTCTGTCATTTACCAAACTAACAATATTCGTGGTGTTACTCAGAAACGCGTCCGATGATCAAAGACTGCTCTTCCTCCGATATCGGCTCATGCCAGCATAACGCGTCAATCAATCGCAAACACTCCGTTTAAAGCCAACGCCCGACACCATGTATCAACTGTACCGTGACCGACCGCTGCTTGTGCTGCTGATGATTGCAGCCAATATTGCGCTGTCTGCATGGTGTGTCTTTTTAGATCCAGTCATGAATAATGACGGCGTCACCTATCTGGCCATTGCTGAAATGATGCTGCGTGGCGAATGGGCACAGGCGTTTGACTATTACAGCTGGCCGTATTATTCGGTACTCATTGCTGGTGTCGCCAAGCTGCTGTCCATTGGGGTTGAACCAGCCGCGTATATTCTCAATACCTTATTGGTCACCTCTTTAACACTGGCCTATGTGTGCATCGTCGGCGAACTGTCGAACAATAATCGACGCATTATTGTGATCGCCATGGTGGTGATTCTATTTTTCCCAAGCATCACCAAATTCCGCTCCTTCTTAATTCGCGACTTCGCCTACTTAAGCTGCTATCTATGGTCGCTGTATTTCATCTTCCGCTACTGCAGCACGCTGAATAAGCAGCACTTAATCGGCTGGCTGGCGTTTGCAGCCCTCAGTTGTTTATTCCGCTTTGAAGGCATCGCCTTTCTGCTGATTGCGCCCTACTTCTTACTGTTGTTTTCGACCGGCCAATTCACCAATCGACGCCTACTGTTCACCGGTTTATCCATCCTGATCTTCGCTGTCTGCCTTGCCCTGATGGCCTGGTATGTCAACGACAAGTACGCTGCGATGATCAAAGTGGCGCAGGACTCCGGCAAAAATATTCACAACGTGTTTGATCTGTTTGTGGCCAACACCAAACGACAACTCGGCGGCGAAGAACTCACACTGTGGAACTACGCTGGGGTATTCGCTGGCAACATCGGCAATGTGGTGTATGAGCTGATTCGTCGCATGGCTTTGTTCTATTTTGTGTTTGCCGTGATCGCTTACTGGAAGAACATCGGCTTTAACAGCCATTTCGCCAAACGTATCTGGATCGTGTACGTAGTCACCAACTTCATCGTTCTGGTGTGCTTCAGCCTGTACAACAACTTCCTGGTCGGGCGCTACACCATGGCCACCGCACTGACCTTGCTGATACTCGCGCCGTTTATGATTGAGCGAATACTGCAGTCGTATCGACAAAGTGGCTGGCTCAAACGGACAGGCAGCATACTGGCACTGAGCCTACTTGCCGCTGTGTCACTGGAAGGAATGGACGTATCCAGCAAGAAATTACACATTAAAGACGCAGCACATTGGTTAAGATCAGAATTACCAGATGATGCGACCTATTTCAGTAACGATCGATTACTGATGTACTACAGCGGCGACGACGTGGTGGAAACGCTAATGAGCAACCACAACAACGTCCACCTGCGCTTCCTGCTGGATACCAAACAACTTAACGACTATGACTACGTGGCGCTGAGCGTGAACCCCAAAAGCAAGCTTGAAGACGATTTTCGGCAAACGCTGTGGTACCTCTATGGGCGACCTGTCAAAATTTTTGAGGGCGTGAAAGGCCGCGCTCTGTTTATTTACCAAACTCATTCCGATTAAGCATGAAAATACCACGCCGCGCTTTTTTGTTGTCATTGCTCGGCGGTTCTGCCGCAACACTTGCGTACAGCGCCTATCGCGGTGTGCGATTACCAACGCTGGACTGGGACCCGCGTGACCCTGCCACCGCGGTTGAGGTCGACAACGGCCTGCGTGCGCTGCTGAATGATTTGATTCTAGTCACTCCGGAAGACAACACAGAGATTGCACATTTTCGTGCATTCGCGCCCGAGCCGACACTCAATTTAACCTGCGCAAGCGGGGGTAAAAAGAAACTGCTAATTCGAAATCTGGCCAGTAATGCGACCATCGAATGCAGCAATCCCGCAGCACTCGTGAGCCACACAATTGATGGCATCACGCACACGGTGGAACTTGAGTTTTCTGCTCAGCAGCAACTTGAATTAGTGTGCCGCTTACCCCAGACCGACAGCTACTCGTTCGCTGCCATCGGCGACACTGGTGGCGATCAGGAACTCGCCTGGTGTTTGCAACGCGGCCATCAACTGGGCGCTGATTTTTTCCTTCATCTCGGCGACTTTAATTACCAGCCCGGCGATTACCGACGCGCGATTGATCTATTCAATCAAAGCCCAATTCCCGTCTACGTGAGTATTGGCAACCACGACTTTCATGAAGACGGTTCGATCTATGATCAGTTCCTATCTGAAGTCAGCCCACTGAACCACGCCTTTACACTCGGCAAGACGCGCTTTATCAATCTCGACACCGCCGCCAATTTCCTACCGTTCGGCGCTGGCTCACGCGGCGCATTAGTCGACGCCCTAAAGCAAGACACCACCGCAGCACATTCCATCGCCTACACGCACCGCCCCTTGTACGACCCCCTTCCAGGCAGTCATCACGACCTAGGAAGTGATGGCGAGCGCGACTGGTTAATTGCTACCCTGCACGAACTCGGCGTAAAAACCTTAATCAGCGGCCACATTCACATCTACGACCGTCGTGAAGTACAAGGCATCGATAACATCGTCGTCGGCCAAGGCCTCGGCCACCAAGACCTACTCACCAACAGCGACTACTCCAAAATCCTGCTGGGGCAAGTTAATGCCGAAGGAGAAATCCAGCTAGAACTCGCCCCCTTATCCATGCCGATGGAACTGCATTGCCATCCGCGCAACGAGCCCGTTAAAGAAAGCCTACGCGGCGGCGAGCATGATGCCATGATGCAGATTGTGGATGAGGCGTGTAAATAACAAGGGATAATGGATTAAAGCGCCCATATATTCTCCCTCTTCAATCAGGGTGACATAA
>JAUHZM010000161.1 GCA_030426005.1 Gammaproteobacteria bacterium | reverse complement strand
GTGCCAGTAAATTTGCGCTGCGCGGTTTAGCGCAAAGTCTGCGTAGCGATTGTGCTGGCAGCAATATTCGCGTCATGCTGATTAACCCCGGTCCAGTTGAAACGAATTTCTTCGCGGACACGAATTTTGCGCCGAAGCCAGGTGAGGCATACTCACTGACAGCAAGTCAGGTGGCAGATTCAGTGCTACATACAATTCAACAACCGCGCAACGTGGTGATCGAAGAAATTAATCTGCAGCCCACGCATCGCGCGTTTCAGAAAAAATAACGCCATTCTGAAATGGTCGAGGTCTATTCAAATGGAAATTTGAGTCCGATCTGCGCGCGAACCGTATCCATGATGTGCATCACGTCGCGACTGTGTTGCCAACTCATAAGCGGGCTTTCTACTAGCCCGGCACGAAGACATCGATTGACTTCCCGTATTTCGTATTCGTAGCCATTCACGGCATGTGGAAGATGGCACTCCGTGGCATTCTCGCGGGCCGAAGAGTGGTGTGACTCCTCGGGTTGATAAAGGGTCGCGGACTCAGCCTGCCAGAACTGGGGGATGTGAATGCTACCGCGGTCGCCAAAAATCCAGCAGTCCAGTGAGCTATTGGCGCGTGTACCGCAGTTTAAGGTGGCTACTACGCCGTTTGGGTAGTGCAGCGCCATTCCGGTCGATTCGTCGACCCCGGATTGCCCGAGTTCCGCGACCGCCACGACTTTGTCGGGCGCTTGGTCGACAACCATCTGTGCCACCGTGATCGGGTAAATGCCCAAATCGAGTAACGCGCCACCGGCAAGCTCAGGCGCGTACAAGCGGTGCGCAGCGTCAAACGGCACGTTGATACCAAAGCTCGCTTGTACGCTGCTTACGGTGCCGATCTTACCTTCGGATACCCAGCTCGAAATCTGCTTGTAGATTGGCATAAAGCGAGTCCAGACCGCTTCCATATAGAACGCATGATGCTCGTTTGCCGCCGCAAACACCTGTTCCGCCTCGCTCAGGTTAACGGTCATAGGCTTTTCACATAGCACCGCTTTACCCGCGCGCAGGCAGTTCATTGTTTGCTCAGCGTGGTAACGGTGTGGTGAGGCCACATAGATTGCGTCTATTTCCGGGTCGGCGATGAGTTCTGCATAATCCTGGGCGCATTTGGTGGCACCGTAGAGTTGCTGGAAAGCCTGTGCGCGCGCTGTATCTCGACTAGCAACTGAATGCAGGACAGCGCCCTCGATCGTGACGAGGGCGGTAGCGAATTTGTGTGCGATATTGCCGGGCGCGAGAATGCCCCATTTAATAGTTTTCACAGTAGATCGACGTAGTTTGAGTGGGGATGATCTTTGACGGTCAGTTATTTTTTCAAGCTGACGTAGAAGGTGATATCGGCGGTGAACACCAGTGTGTTCTCTTCGTTGTAGACCTTGACTGGGACAACGATATCGCCGGGTTGAATAGCGTCCGGTTGCAGCTCGGTGATTCCTCGAATGGTGCCCGTCGCCTTGGCCAAGTACGCCACGGTCATACCACGGGGAATCCAGCGCATGTTACTCGGTACCAGGCTATCCAACGCCATACCGCCAGTCATTTCTGCCAAAGAACACAAGGCGCCGGCGTTGATTGTGCCAAGGTGATTACGCACGCTGCGTCGGTCGCGCATCCGGACTTCACAATACCCCTCGCGCAGATCAACCACGTATGGGTGAATCTTGGCAAAAAACGGTGCCGAGAAGCCGACGGCTTTGCTGAACAAATAATTGCCGGCAGGAAGTCGGCTAAGTTGCTGGTATCGTTTGAGGATGGCTGACATGACAAGAACGGACGCGTAGCAAAATTCGATTATTAGTCATGCAGTTCTCAAGCTCAAGTATATTCGCTATGATCGCGGCGTGATCAAAGTAAGCTCCATATCGACAACTAAGGCCGAATCGAAACCGACTACGTATGTGCTAGCGGGCCAAACGGTGGTGTTCGATCAACCTGTTGCTGCCCTGGAGGCGTATGCCGCATCGCTCGATCTGCAGAAAAGCACGCAGCTGATCGGGTCGCTGCGAACCCCGGAAGCCACGAGTGACTTGGTATACCGTGGTCCGGCCCCAATTGATGGTCGCCTTCGCGAAGTATCTGTATGGCGCACTGACGTTGGCGTGCAAATCGATGTCGATACGCAGGCCATTTGCCAACTGCACTTTCAGCATATGGCGATTCAACTGCTAGATACGCAGGGTTTGAATTCACGAGTTAACTTAGAAGTCATCACCGGCCCCGCCATCATACTGCTGTTGCAACGGCAGGGAATTTATTGCTTACATGCAGGCGCGATCCAGAGCAGAGCAGGCACCATCGCGTTGATCGCGGAGTCGGGCGCTGGTAAATCGACCTTAAGTACGCATGTGGCGGACGACTGGCGACAAATCAGCGATGACTTGCTGCCGGTTACGCTCTCCGTGTCGGAACCTGAAACCGGTGTTATTCTGTTGCCCGCGTATCCGCAATTAAAACTACCGCGGGCGAGTGTGCCGGATTTACCTGCCAGTGAGTTGCCGTTGAATTACGTGGTGCGAATAAATCCACAGCCGACACCCAAGTTCGAATGCCATCGACTGTCGCCGCAGAATGCGATGTTGCAGCTGATTCGGCACACCGTTGCCGCTAAATTATTTGATATTCAGAGTTTGGCTGCGCATGCAGAATTTGCTAAACAGTTTTGCCAGCGTGTCCCGGTGTTTGAAATTGTGTATCCCAGAGACTTGGATCGTTTGCCAGAATTACGACAGGAGATTGTGGCCGCGTTGTCTACGACGTGACGCGCTTTAAACCGCGCCAGATGCGTTTGAGGTAGCCCATAAAGGCGGTGCGAGTTTGCATCTGAGTTCGAATATAGGCGGGCGAGGGCAATAAGGTTTCCCGTAAAAAACCTAATTTCTGTTTCCAACTCGACATGGAATTTAGATCTGCTAAAAAATAGCGCCATTCTGGCAGATCGCGTTGAGTGAAGATGGCGCTTGGTTCCTTATCGGTCAGTGAGAGTGCATGCAACACGCCATTCGGTACCGGTGTGCCGAAAAGGTTTTGGCAGTGTTGTAGGGCATCCAAGGTGATTGCACAAAGTGATTTCTGTTGTGCTTTGTTCACCAAGGTTTGCCACTCGGTGTCGTTGAGTGCACAGCTCAGTAAATGAATGTCAAACAGCCAAGTTAGACGTTCTTCTTGCGCGTGATGCCCAAGGCGATGCAGGCAGGCGATCAGTAGCGAGTCGATATTGTTGGGCACGGGCAGGTGCGCACTGGTCATCTGACGTTCCGCCCATAAATCCGCCACCGCGTAGGCCTGACTTAGGCATTGACGATTGTTGATTCGCCAGTGTAAATCGATGTGCATTTGGCTCTGGCCTGGCAATGACTTACTGTACAGCGATTGATACGACACATATCGACCTTCAATGGCAAAGTGTTTCTGGTACCCAAGGTCGGTTAATACCTGATGCGCCAGTGCGCGGTCGCGTGGATCGACCAAACAGTCTGCATCGGAGCGGGGGCGGTACCAGGGTTGCGGATATACCGTGTGTGCTAGGGCAGTACCTTTGAACAGAATAAGCTTGTCTACCCCGGCGTTCTGGCATTCTCTAAACAAATGTTGTAGCGCTTGCTGTTTGAGTGCTTCGGTCGCGGCCAGCATCGCGCGTCGTTGCTGGCAAGTGTCAGCGAGATCCTTGGTTAAGGTATTGCGGGCCGCCGCCAATAAGGTGATGCCATGGTAGTCGAGACGATCAAGTTTGGCTTGCGCTGATTTGGATCCCCACATCGCTACGAACTCACTTGAGCCGTTCGGCTCAGCCTGTTTGTGATCGCAGATTAAGCTTGCTAGATAATCCAGCTCCTGTTGGCTGACTGGCGTGTTATCCATTGGCCGGGGAATGGAGAACAAGGAGACCGTTGGCAAGCAAATCAGCACGCAATTCCACCAGATCCGTTGATACCACCGTGAGTGATTGTTGATACTCCTCAGCGATTTCACGAATGCATTCCTGATCACTTCTGCCGGAATTCAATAGTGAAAGGTAGCGTGCCCCGACCGCATTTAGACCGTAATAGCGACCGGATGCTAAATCCAGAAGAACAGCCTCGTCTTCGAGTTCGGTCAGGGTAATATTGTCGGCCAATTGGTAGTACACGGAAGTAATGGTTAATTCTTGAGTAAAACAAGCAGTTAGCTGCGTATTTTACGGTGTTTTTTGTGTGCTTGCTTTGCAGTTTTACTATGATTCCGCTAGAATCGCGCTTCGCTGCGATCCGGGGACCGTTTTGTGGCGAGAAATACGCGGATATTGACTGGCAACTAGGTTGTTCATGTCACTTAAAATATCCAATCTCCTTGTTTCACCGGCTTGCATCGAACTTAAGTGATAAGTGACGCAACTGTCGGGAAACTTTTTAACCGTGAGGAGCTCAAATGAGACATTACGAAATCGTGTATCTGGTTCACCCAGATCAAAGCGAGCAGGTCACCGCGATGGCCGATCGCTACAAAGGCGTTATCGAGCAGGGCGGTGGAACCGTTCATCGCTACGAAGACTGGGGTCGCCGCCAGTTAGCTTACCCGATCAACAAGATTCACAAAGCGCACTATGTTCTGATGAATGTGGAAGTTTCTCAAGAGACTTTGGCAGAAATCGAGAACTTGTTCCGTTTTAACGATGCCATCATCCGTAGCCTTGTGCTGAAGATGAAAGATGCTGAAACTGAGCCATCAGTCATGATGAAAGAAGTTGAAGCTGAGCGTCAACGCGACGAAGAGCGAGAAGCAGCGCGTGTAGCCGCTGCGGAAGAAGCCGCTAAAGCCGAGGCTGAAGCAGAATCAGATGAAGACGACGCGAAACAAGACGCGGACTCTGAAGAAACCGAGGAGGCATAATCATGAAACGCAATGCACCTAAGAAAAGACGTCAAGGTTTTCGTCAAATGCGTCGTCGCTTTTGCCGCTTCACGGCAGAAGGCGTTACGCATATCGATTACAAAGATTTGGCTACCCTGAAGTCATTTGTTTCTGAGTCTGGAAAAATCATTCCAAGTCGTAACACTGGCACAGCGGCGCGTTTTCAGCGTCAGTTGGCAAGTGCGATCAAGAATGCACGTTATCTGGCTCTTTTGCCTTACACTGACGGACATCGATAGGAGGTTGTCATGCAAGTAATCCTATTGGAAAAAATCGTTAACCTTGGCAATCTGGGCGACATGGTCACCGTAAAGCCTGGTTATGCACGTAACTACCTTGTGCCACAAGGCTTGGCGACTGTTGCGACTGCTGAAAACATTAAACTGTTCGAAGAGCGTCGTTTGGAGCTTGAAAAAGCATCAGCGGACAAGTTGCAAGCCGCGCA
Source organism: Gammaproteobacteria bacterium (assembly GCA_030426005.1). GTDB lineage: Bacteria > Pseudomonadota > Gammaproteobacteria > Arenicellales > Arenicellaceae > Arenicella. The sequence continues at coordinate 1,616 of JAUHZM010000161.1, read as the reverse complement.
AGGTCGCGCCAAAGAACTGGAAGGCCAGTCTGTTGAAATTGCTAGCCGTGCTAGTGATGAAGGTAAGCTGTTCGGTTCGGTTGGTGTCATCGAGATTGCCGATGCGTTCTCAGCGAAGGGTCTGGAATTGAATAAATCAGAAATTCAATTGCCAGAAGGCCCAATCAAAGCGATTGGTGAGTACGAAGTTGCTGTTTCAGTACATCCAGAAGTTCACTTTGAGGTGAACGTTGTGGTGGTTGCTGAATAAGCCTGACTCACACGGTCTGTATTAAAAAATCCTCGCTTAGGCGGGGATTTTTTTTGCCTGGAGGGTTGATTGGTCACCGGCACATCTAGCGTTCAATTGCGCATTAAATTGGCGTAGGTCCGATCACAAGAATTGCGCAGTGTGCTAAAGTAACTGACCCCGAACGCAAGCCAATTTTACTGTTAACCGAACCGCGTTTCTGATCATGGCGAACACCACAAAAGAAGAAGATATTTTGCGCTTGCCGCCGCAGGCAATTGAGGCTGAGCAGTCGATTCTCGGATCGATGATGCTCGACAACCGAGTGATCGACGAAATTAGTTCGGAGCTGGAAGCGCGTGATTTTTACCGCAATGATCATCAGATTATTTTCAATGAAATCGTCCGTCTCGATGAGCGTGGTGAAGCCGCGGACGTTGTTACGGTGTCGGAAGCGCTGACGCATCAGGGTGAAATCGATCAGGTTGGTGGTCTAGCGTATCTGGGCTCATTGGCGAAAAACACGCCGAATACCGGCAATGCTAAGTCGTATGCCAAAATTGTTCGAGACCGCGCTATTTTGCGACGCTTGATCGAAAGTGCGAATGATATTGTCAAGCGGGCATATCAGCCGGATGGTCGTACGCCGGAAGAAGTGTTGGATTATGCCGAATCGATCATTTTTGAGATTGCCAAAAACAATAATCAAGCGAAAGCCGGCTTCCGACGTATTGATTCCTTGTTAACGGAAGCGGTCGATAAAATCGAAGAACTGTTTAATACCAAGCAAACCGTGACTGGGGTTCCAACCGGGTTTGTGGATCTGGACAAAAAGACCAGTGGTCTGCAGGGCGGTGATCTGGTCATCGTTGCGGGGCGCCCATCGATGGGTAAAACGTCATTTTCAATGAACTTAGTGGAATACGCGGCTATCAATCAAAATTTGCCTGTCGCGGTGTTCAGTATGGAGATGCCTGGTTCACAGCTGGCCGCGCGTTTACTCGCATCACTCAGTCGAGTTAATTCAGGCAAGCTGCGTACCGGCCAATTGGACACGGAAGACTGGCCAAAGCTGACTTCGGCCGTCGGGATCAACCACCTCCCGTCAGTGGTCTGAAACGAATCTTCCGAAAATTTGGGCAACTGGCCGGTACCGAACATGGCCTCATCGCGCACGAGTACCGGTGGCGCGCATTCCTGAAAGCCGTTTTCCATCGTCTGCTGGTCGAGCATATATTGCCCGATCGCACGCTGCAGCCGGGCCATTTGCCCGCGCAGAAACGCAAAGCGCGCGCCCGACATTTCCGCGGCTGTTTCAAAATCCAGTCCCAGCGGCACGCCAATATCGCTATGCTCTCGCGGTTTGAAATCAAAAACACGCGGTGTG
>JAUHZM010000003.1 GCA_030426005.1 Gammaproteobacteria bacterium | reverse complement strand
ATCGGCACCGGATACACGAGCGCCGTACATTGCGTATCATATTCCGCGGCCAAACCAGACGAATTACCCTGTTGATGTGCCGTTAGGATTCTCGATACCAGAGACGCTGCGCTCCCAAACCGTTGTGGTGACCGCCACCGCTGATCCAGGTGAAGCCGAAACATTGACGCTAACGGAAGTCGGTGGTGACAAAGTGAATATCGATTATGTGATTTCGCATACCGGTATGTTGACGGTGGAGCCGCTCGACGAGCTGGAGCCAAATACGACGTATGAGGTCGTGTTTACGAGCGGTATTTTGGACGCGGCTGGCAATGCAATGCAACCCTATTCATTTCGCTTTTCGACAGGCAATGTTGTGACGCCAGTAGAGGGCCCGCAGATTTCACAAGTCAGCGTGACGCCTTCTAGAACGGTTACGGTTGGTCAAAATGTTACCGTGTCGATTCAAGCCGCTGGCGCCACTGAGTTTCAACTTGCCTTGGACTCGGAAACGCCTGTCTGGCAGAGCTCATCCAGCCGCACATTTAGCTTTGACGCGGCCGGGGAGTACTCTGTCAATCTGCGAGCTCGTAACGTGAATGGTACTTCCGGCCTTTTGCGTGAGCGGATTGTGGTCGAAGCGCTCACTGCTAGTACACCAGCCGGTGCGCACTCGTCACAAGCATTCTGTAGTGCAGACACGGGCAGTGTGTTGGTGGTGAACCCAGACAATGATTCGCTGACTAAGCTGAGTGCAGATTCATTGGCGATCGACTGGGAAGTGACGGGACCGAATAAACCCTTAGGCATATCCGAATCCAGTGATGGCGAGTACTGGGTCACGTCATTTAATGAAGATCGCTTGTATGTATTTGACCAGAATGGATCGCAGGTCCATATGATTCAGCTCCCCTATGGCAGCGGACCTAGCCACATCGTACACGCACCGGATGGACAAACCGCGTATGTGAGTCTATACAGTTCTGGCCAGGTTGCACGAATTAATACCCAACGAAATCTGGGTGACAGTGTGCAATACCTCGCTGTAGGTCCGACGCCGCGTGCCATGTCAGTGTCCCCCGATGGAAATCAGTTGTTGGTCACACGATTTATCTCGAGCGATCACTGGGGCGAGGTGTATCAGATTAATTTGGCGACCTGGCAGCACAGCAATACGTTTCGCCTCGAAAAACACCTAGTGGATGACCAGCTAGATGAAGGGCGTGGTCTGCCAAATTATTTGGCTGGCATCGTAATCAATTCGGCCGGCACGCTGGCGTATGTCACTGCCAAGAAAGACAACGTAGACCGTGGGCTGGCGAATGGCTTGGGTCAGGATCTGGACGACGACAATACTGTGCGCACGATGCTCATGGTATTAGACTTGGATTCCGGCCAGGAGTTACGTGATCGTCGCTTCGATTTCGACAATGCCGATTCGCCTTCCGGTGTCGCGATCAGTGATAACGGTCAGTACTTGTTTGTCGCCTTGCAGGGCAAAAATAGTGTGTCTGTGTTGGGGTTGACCGGAGAAGGTCAATTCACGGGCAGTCAAAGTTTGATTCAAAGTGGTTTGGCGGCCCAAAGTCTGTGTTTCGATGGCACGCGCGACAAATTGTTTGCGAAGAACTACACGGAGCGTACGGTCACCGCATTTGATCTCAGTTCTGGTGTCATCAGTCCTGCAAAGGCAACTCAAAGCACCGTCGCGAACGAAGTATTCACCGACCAGCAACTGACTGGCTTGCAAGTGTTTTACAACGCATTCAATGGACTGCAGGACAGCCAACCGGTCGGTAAAATGAGCGCTGAAGGATATATTAGTTGTGCCACCTGCCACATTGATGGTGGGCATGATGGACGAACCTGGGACTTTTCTGGGCGCGGCGAGGGAATTCGTAACAATATCTCACTCAGAGGTCGCGGCGGCACGCGATTTGGCAATGTGCATTGGTCTGCCAATTTTGATGAGATTCAGGATTTCGAGCATGACATACGTAACGCCTTTGGTGGACAGGGCTTGATGACCGACGCAGAGTTCGCACATGCGAATACCCCGCTGGGTAGCGAAAAAGCCGGTCTGAGTGCCGAGCTAGATGCCTTGGCCGCGTATGTTAGCCGCCTTGGTAAAGAGTCGTTACCTCGTAGCCCATATCGCGCGTCAGGCGGCGGATTGAGCCAAGCGGCACAGGCTGGCAAAACGGCGTTTGTGGCTGAAGGGTGTCAGTCTTGCCACAGTGGTTCGGCCTATACGGACGGCAACGTCCACGACGTAGGCACTTTGCGTATACACTCGGGCCAACGACTTGGTGACACACTACCGGGAATTAAAACGCCGTCCTTGCTCGGCGTGTTCGACAGCGCGCCATATTTGCATGACGGGAGTGCTGCGCAACTATCAGACGTGTTCAATACAGTTGGTGGCACGGTGCTGCAAGCCGAAGACGGTGAGATCAGTTTCGCAGATCTGTATACTCAGGTTGGCTACTCCTATTTACGTGGTGCGGGCGGTGTGCGCATTGACGACGGCGGCGAACTTACCTTTGACGATGTTGACGGTGGAGCTGGTGGGCAGGGGCGTATTCGCTTACGTTTCGGTGCCAACGAACGACTCAATGCAGCCGTTCCTGGTCGCTGGTTGGTGTCGGTCAATGGTGGGGCAGAACAAAGCTTGGTCGCACAGGACTTACCTAAAGTTGCCGGTCAGGACGTCAACTTTGTTGAAACGCGCTCACTGACCATCGACTTAGAACCGGGAACAAATAATGAAGTCTCGATTCGCTATTCGGGTGGCATCGCGGTATTGGATGAGGTTACGATTAGTCGTCCAGAAGACGTGCAAAAAGCGCAAGCGCATTTGCGTGTCGGCAGTATGTCGGAACGGGCAGTGGAGCAGCTGATTTCCTATGTGGCGAGTTTAGACCAGACCTCCGCGCCTGCCGACAACGCGACCAATATATTTGATAACCCGGATGAAGATGAACTATGTATACCGATCAAAGTCAAAAACGGCAACGTGGTGTTGGTCTGTTTGTAACGCGGCTTTTTGCCCGGCCAGCGTTGATGGCTGTGATTTTGAATTTGATGATGGTACCCATCGTGCACAGTAAGCCAGAAGTCATCGCGCACCGCGGTGCTTCTGGTTACCTGCCGGAACACACCTTGGAGGCAGCCACGCTGGCCTTCGCTCATGGCGCGGATTACGTGGAGCAGGATTTAGTGCTGTCGCGCGATTTAGTGCCGGTGGTTCTACACGACATACATCTGGATACGGTGACCAATGTGGCGTCGCTTTTTCCAGATCGTCGCCGCGAGGATGGCCGTTATTACGCCTTTGACTTCACCTTAGCGGAGCTCAAGACACTAACTGTGCATGAGCGACGTCAATTGGACGGCACTCCGGTATTCAAAGACCGTTATCAGGGTGAAGCGGGATTTAAGATCGCCACATTCGAAGAACAACTCGAACTGATCGCGCAGCTGAACCGCCAGTTTGATAAGCAAGTTGGCTACTATCCGGAAATTAAGTCCCCAGCCTGGCACCGAGCACAGGGTGCGGATATCAGCAAGATTGTGCTTGGCGTTCTACGCCAACATGAGTTGGATGATGCCGCGAAGAAAATCTATGTTCAGTGTTTTGACTTTACTGAAACCCAGCGCTTGCGCACTGAGTTAAACGCTAAGGTGAAGTTGATTCAGTTAATTGGGGAAAACAGCTGGGGCGAGTCGAGCACGGATTACACGATGCTGCAAACAACTGAAGGCTTACAGCAAATCGCCAAAGTGGCTGACGGAATTGGCCCGTGGATTCCACAGGTGATCGACCCGGGTTCCGGCAAGCCAACCGATCTGGTGGCACGTGCACACGACGTAGGCCTGGCGGTGCATGCCTATACATTTCGAGTGGATTCACTGCCAGATGGTGTGGATGCCGAGCGCTTAATGTTGGTCTTATTCGACGAGATTCAAATAGACGGACTGTTTACTGATTTTACTGACGTGGTTCGGCGCTTTGTTCGGCCCTAAACAACATCGTCGATCAGGCAATCAACTCATCGGCGACTAGGTTCGCTACCGGTCTCTCCGCAGGCCTAGTGGCCCGAGCGAGCTTGGCTTCTCCAATCAGGGATCGCCCTGGCTTGCCAATGGCGGCAATCTCAATGCAAATATTCTTGCTCTGCGCAAAATCAATCGCCTCAGGCTGAATCAATTCACCGCCGAGTAATTTAGCCGTTGCGTAGTCAACGTGAGTTAAGCGCTGTGCTGCGGTGAATCGGTTTGGGTCTCTATCGTAGAGGCCATCCACATCCTTGAGTAAGCACACGGCATGTAACCCCAGCGTTTCTGCCAGACACACAGCGCTGATATCACTACCTCCTCGACCGAGTAACACACAGTCACCTTGGCTGTCGATCGCCGAGAAGCCTGGTACTACGAGAACGGATGCTGAGTTCAGTGCTTTTTGTAAAGCCTGTGGCTGCATACTTTGTGGTGTGGCACTGGTGCGTGGTCCCTCTGCGGTGAAGCCTAAGGCTTTTGGCGTTGCAACCGCGGCAGGCAGTTTGTGTTTGCGTAGATACTGGGTTAATTCTTCCGCGGAGCGCATTTCTCCACTGGCCACCAGCTCAGCATAGGCCACACTGTCTGTGCTGAGGTTCTCAGTGTTGGCACGCGCAATCAATGTTTCGGTGACCCCGTAAAACGCAGACACCACCACAACGACTTTGGTGTCCTGATCCAGATACCTTTGAATTTCGCTCATCACCGAGGGGAAATCCGCAGGGCTGTGCAGCACGGAACCGCCAAATTTGAGGACTACGCTGGGAGAAGATATCAACATCGCAATAAATAATTAAAGTTAGACCGTTGGTTACTAGGCCGAATTACGCGACTCTGACAGGAGGGCACGTCTTGCGACGGTGAGAATTAAAGCAGGGAGTTGGTGATAATCGCAATGTGATAACTGCAAAATTAGTCTCCACACTTAAACGACTAGACTAAGAACAGCTAGGCCAAGCTTAGGCTAAATCAATTCAAGCTCATACAACTGGGGAAAGCACCGGCACGATAAATTTCGCTCGGGCTCACTTTAGCTGCATTTATTCTCGCGCCCGCAATCGGAGTCAAATCGGCGCCTTGGGTCGGACTATACCAAATTATGTCGGCGATGCCATTAGTATTACGTAATCGGACACAATTCTAGCTACATGCGCTCGCGAGCACATTGTCGAGTCTGTTAGGCGTGAATCTCAACGTCAGACCCCAATGACTTACAGGCGTCCGCGATTTCCTGGCAGGTCTTTACTATCTCATCACCTTCGGTGCCTTTGACGATAAAGATCACTCGAAATTGCGAGAGCTTGGAATCTGGGTCTTGTGGATAGCTGCCGATATCAATGTCCGGGTGTTGGGCTTGGATGGCGCTGAGCGCAGCAGCGATTTCGCCCTCGGTGACGTTGGCGTGTACTTGTTGGTTGAGGATTTCCACGCCGGTGTTGAGGTGGCGAACAATGCCTTCCAGCATGATACGCATGATGCGTGGCACTCCGGCCATCACGAACACATTGTCGATGCGATAACCAGGTATGATGGACTGGTCAGCGTAGATCATTTCGGCGCCTTCTGGCGCATGTGCCATGCGTTGCGCTGCAGGCGTGAACTCCACGCCTTTCGCTGTTAAATACTTATCGATGATGTCGAATACATCCTGTTGCACCACATTTTTTACACCAAATGCGGCGGCGATTGAGTCCGAGGTGATGTCGTCGTGTGTCGGACCAATGCCACCGGTGGTGAACACATAATCATAGCGACTGCGGAGTGCGTTGACTGCGTCGACGATTTCGGCTTCGATATCAGGCACGATGCGCGTCTCGCGTACTCGAATACCCTTTGGCTCCAGAGTTTTAGCGATATGCGCCAGATTACGATCTTCGATGCTGCCCGACAGCAGCTCATTGCCAATCAACAGGACGGCGGCAGAAAGCGTGTTTTGCATAACAGTGTGTGTGGATATGTTCGTGGATGGTTGATACGTTAATTACTTAATGTGTCCGCGGTGTGAAACGCAAACAGGCGTCGAGCATTACTGGTGGTGACGCGGGCTACTTCGTCGGCCGATACTTGTTTGATTTCGGCCACGGCGTCGCGCACATAATGTAAGTATGCTGGGCTGTTACGCTCTCCTCGGTGCGCCGCCACGGTCATATCCGGTGCGTCGGTCTCCAAGACAATCGACTGCAAGGGAAGTTGCCGCACCAAGTCGCGCAGCTTGCTCGAACGCGTGAAGGTCAGCATACCACCAAAGCCCAGTAAAAAACCGAGATCAATGTAGCGCTGGGCTTGTTGAATACTGCCATTAAAGGCGTGTATGATCCCGCCGCGTAAGCCGGTCTCGGCCAGTAGTGAAAGACACGGGTCATGTGCTTTGCGATTGTGAATAATCACGGGCAGATCGTGGTGTTTAGCGATCATGAGTTGCTTATCGAAAAACGCCAATTGTTTATCGGGGTCAATGACTGAGTGCGTATTCGAACGATAGAAATCCAGCCCGATCTCACCGATTGCCACCGGCTGAACCTGACTGACCAATTGATCAAGCTCGCTTAAGTCTTGCGGTTGATGTTGTTCGATAAACATCGGATGTAACCCAACTGCGAGGTGCAAGCGAGGTCGATTAGGCGTTTTTTGGTGTGTTTGGCACAGTTCGCGGGTTCGTTGCCAGGTAGCCGCGCTCACTGCGGGCACAATGATATCCAGCACACCGTGCTCATAACACGACTCGAGCACCGCATCACGATCTGGATCAAAGTCCGGAAAGTCCAGGTGGCAATGAGTATCCATCATCGGGTTAGGTGTCGACATGCAGCAGAGTGTAACGCATCTATGAGTCGCAGCGTATTAACTGTTCTAGTCTCCGCGACGGTTTGATGCCGTCTCGAAGCCGTTTATACTGCATAGAGCCCGAACGAAATCTTAACCATATTGAGCGCGTCATGCCTGAACCACTTCTACACAGCGATGTATCTCCAGACGCCGACCACCAGCGCCGGTTTGGCGGTATTGCGCGCTTGTATGGCGACGCCGGGTTGCAGCGGCTGCAACAGGCACACGTCTGCGTGATTGGTGTCGGCGGCGTTGGTTCCTGGGTGGTTGAAAGTCTTGCACGCAGCGCCATTGGGCAGTTAACGCTGATTGATATGGATGTGGTGGCACTCTCGAATGTAAATCGTCAGATTTTGGCGACCTCGGAGACGGTTGGGCGCGATAAGATTCGCGTGTTGCAGGATCGCGTGGCGCAAATTAATCCGCAGTGCGTGGTTAACCTGATCGATGACTTTATTAACCCAGACAACGTGGCAGAGCTGTTAAATTCGGAATTCGATTATGTGGTCGATTGCATTGATGACTTCCGGTGCAAGGCGTCGCTGATCGCGCATTGTCGGCGTGTCAAAATGGACGTGATTACCGTTGGCGGGGCTGGCGGGCAGATCGATCCGACCAAAATTCGACAATGTGACTTGTTTCGCACTCAGCATGACGTGCTGTTAGCGCGAACGCGCAAATTACTGCGCCAGTCGTATGGTTTTGCCCGTAACCCTAAACGTAGTTTTGGTGTGCCGTGTGTGTATTCGGATGAACAACTGGTGTTTCCAGATGGTAAGGGCGGGGTCACTGCGCAACGTCCTCAAAATACGGGCGACGGCGCGCAGACTAACGCGCTAAGCTGTGCTGGTGGTCTTGGTTCAATTACTCATGTGACCGCCACGTTTGGTTTGATCGCGGCGGGTTATCTATTAAATGAGTTAGCGCATGAACGCGATTGATTTAGCTGCGTCGCAGCACACGTCGGATATTGTGTTGTGTACTTTGAATGCTCGTTACATTCACGCGTCATTTGGGCTACGTTACCTGAAAGCTAATCTCGGTGACCTCAGTACGCAATGTGACATTCAGGAATTCACGCTCGACGCCAGGCCGGAAGACGTGGTGGAGTCGATTCTGGCGTCCAAGCCGAAAATCGTCGGATTTGGGGTCTATATCTGGAATGTGGTGCAAACCGAAAAAGTGGTCAGTCTGCTCAAAGTCGTCGCGCCAGACGTCATTGTGGTACTCGGTGGTCCAGAGGTTAGCTACGAGTACGAGTCGCAAGCCATCGTGGCCGCGTGTGACTATTTAATTACGGGTTGGGGCGAAACCAGCTTTGCGCAGTTGGCGCACGATTTGTTGTCTGGCAAGGAGCGCCCAGTCAAAATTATCCCGGGCGAACAGCCGAAACTGGATGCGATTGCGATGCCTTATCACTTATACACTGATGAGGACATTCAACACCGGTTGCTTTACGTGGAAGCGTCGCGCGGTTGTCCATTTAAATGCGAGTTCTGTCTGTCGGCGCTGGATAAAACCGCTTGGCCATTTGATCTGGACGCGTTTTTGCAGCAGATGGATGCGTTGTATCAGCGTGGTGCGAGGCACTTCAAGTTCGTTGACCGCACTTTCAATCTAAAGATCAAGAACAGTTTACGCATCTTACAATTCTTTCTGGATCGTATGGGGGATGACCTATTCCTGCATTTTGAGGTGGTACCAGACCACTTGCCAGATGCGCTGAAATCCATGATTCAGCAATTCCCGCCCGGCAGTTTGCAGTTTGAGATCGGCATTCAAACCTTTAATCCTGAGGTGCAGACGCTGATCAGTCGTCGTCAAGACAATGACAAGGCCAGGCAAAATCTGGCTTGGATTCGACAGCACACGAATGCGTACATTCACGCTGACCTGATCTTTGGTCTACCTGGTGAGAATCTCGAGAGTTTTGCGCAAAGTTTTGACACGCTGTACGCGCTGCGGCCACACGAGATCCAAGTAGGAATCTTAAAGCGTCTGAAAGGCTCGCCGATTATCCGGCACACAGACTCACATGACTTGCGTTTCAATCCGAACCCGCCATACAGCATTGTCGCTAACCGAGATATATCGTTTGTTGATGTGCAAACGATGGCGCGGTTTGCTCGATATTGGGATTTGATCGGTAATTCCGGACGATTCACTAACACTTTGCCACTGATTTTGGATGTTGGATCATCGCCATTTGACCGATTTTCGATGCTGGCAGATGCGATTTTCGAGCTTACCGGACAAACTCACAAGATTTCGCTGCTGCGATTATTTGATCTGGTGTTTGAGGTCGCTGTTTCGAGGCTCTCAGTGGACGCTGACGCCCTTAAATCAAATATTACCTTAGACCACCATGAATCGGGACTAAAGTCGGTACCTAAGTGCCTTTCAGGCGCTAATATTGGGTCTAAAGCTGGCTATATTAGACCTCAGTCGGGACCGAACAACTCAACTCGACAGGCGCGTCATCGGTGAACAAAAATCAGACATGCCTGTGCGCTGATTGTCAACCCGGTGACACAAATTTGAGCGAATTGTCATAAATTGTCACAGAAAAAAATATATAAAAAACAATAACTTAAATTATTTTCAAGGCGTGAAACTTTTTTTGCAAAAGCGTTTGTTTCACGCGGCGATCACCAGTATAAATAACTCATCGCAGGCAGCATCAAGGCTGCGACTGGGAAGCAAAGAGTAGGTTTGCTTAATTATCAACTGGGTTAAATGTGGGGCTTGGGTATGAAGGTTAACGAAACAATGATTGGACTTTTGCAGAAAATCATTAGTAAAGAGCCGGAACACGCGCACAGCTTAACTGAAGATGATTTTATTTCTGAAGATGTTGGGGTTGAGCTGATTCAAATTTATCAGGCGACATCGAATTTAGAAACACGGGAGCTGATAACCGGCTTCATGCAGGAAGCCGGTTACACATGGCTTCGACGCCTTGTGACGCGCGACGTGAGTTGCTCGGCTTAGTAAAGAACTCTGTGGTCTTGGGTTAGTAGAGTAGGGTCCAAAGCTCAAGACATTGTGGTGGGGTAGACCTAACCTTAAGGTGCTCAACTTGGGTGCCTTAGGTTAGGTTTTTTTATGTCTGGTGTTTTTAATTAAGGTCCACAACGGGCATAATCCGACACTCGTACTCACACTGAGCAGTGTCGAGGCTAATTTACGAAAAGTATTAGGAATTTCCATGATTAAACAAAATACCGTCGTCACGATGCACTATGAACTCAAAAATGCAGAAGGTCAGGTGCTAGACTCATCCAAAGATCAGGAGCCATTGGTCTATTTGCACGGCGCGGGCAATATTATTATCGGTCTTGAAGAGCAGCTGGAAGGCAAAACGGTTGGTGACCAGGTCAACGCAGTTGTGGCACCAGAAAAAGCCTACGGCATGCCCGTGGATGCGTTGATTCAAACCGTACCTCGCGAAGCGTTTGGCGCAGAGATCGAGAAAGTTGAAGTTGGTATGCGTTTCCAGGCGGAGACCGAGCAAGGTCCGGTGCCAGTGGTTGTGACCGCGATGGATGATAAAACGGTCACTGTCGATGGCAATCATCCTCTAGCAGGCCAACAATTACATTTCGACGTGACAATTTCGGCTGTGCGTGATGCTTCTGCTGAAGAGATTGAACACGGTCATGTTCACGGACCAGGCGGACATCATCACTAATTTATCCGAGTATGGATAAGCACGCACGACCAGGCCTGTCTGAAGGAACCTTACACGAGCAACTGACAGACAGCAGCAAATCAGCCTTTGGACGCTATCAGGACCTAGCGCTAGGCTCTGATAGTGTCTGGTATTTACTCAAATACGAGCTGATTATGCTCTTTAGCTCCTGGGTACCAGGAGCGCTGGGCTTGGTTTTGCGAAAGTTTTTATACCCGTTTGTGCTCGGATCCGTCGGGCGCAACGTGGTTTTTGGTCAAGGCGTCACCATTCGCCATGGCCTTAAAATTAAGATCGACGACGGTGTGATTGTTGACGATGGCGCGGTGTTGGATGCCAAAGGCGGTACTAACCGTGGGATCCAGATTGGTGCCAATACCATCATAAGTCGCAATGTGGTGCTGTCTTGTAAAAACGGTGATATCCAAATCGGGCAGGGCTGCACGGTTGGCATCAGTACGCTGGTGCACGCAATGGAAGGCAGTAACGTCACGATCGGAGACGAAGTACTGATCGGCGCGTTTGGCTACTTTATTGGGAGTGGGCCCTATGTGACCGATGACCTCGAGCTTCCGTTCAAGAAACAAGGCATGCAGCCCTTGGGAGGCATCGCCATTGCCGACAATGTTTGGTTTGGCAGCCATGTGCAAGTGCTCGACGGCGTGTCCATTGGCACCGGTAGTATTGTTGGTGCTAGTACGGTGGTGAACAAAGCTGTGGCTGACTATGATGTGGTCGCTGGTGTGCCAATGCGGGTACTCAAGAATCGGCGCGACGTGTCCTAAACTTGATTGCTCAATCCGTTGTTTTTTGAGTCAAGCGCGATTCCAGCAGTTTTAATGTTGCGAATTCATCGGCACTCAGGTAGTCGTCTTCAAGTTCCTGGCTAATATTCTCTTGCAGATTTTGAATAGTTTGGCCATCAATGTACGCATCAAGGATACGTGGGTCGATGTAATTCTCTCGACAAATCGAAGGCGAGTTTCCGAGACGTTTTGCGACTTTTTCGATCGCAGTCAGCATATTTTTGTCTCGTTCCGTCTGATTGTCAGTGATGTCGAACTCAGTTAATGCCAGCGCTGCAACCGCTGTGCCGGCCCAAGTGCGAAAGTCCTTAGCCGAAAAGGATTCGCCCATCACCGATTTGATGTAGTCATTCAAATCGTCACTGTTAACGTAGACTTTTTGAGTACCGTCGAAGTACTTGAAAATCCGGTAGCCGGGCGTGTCATCGAGTTCTCGAATAATACATGCGAGTTGTTCATCCTTAACCGACTTCACCTGTTCTACGCCTGATTTACCTCGATACTCAAAAACAAGTTCATCGTCCTCGATTTTAAGGTGTTTGGTGCGTAATGTGGTTAAACCATAGCTTTCGTTGTCGCGCGTGTATTTGTCGTTGCCTGGTCTGAAATAGGCCGTGTCTAGGAGGCGGACCATGCAGGCTAAAACGGTTTCGCGGTCCAAAGCAACTGGTCGGTCGTTCGTCGTATTGTTGTCATTGGCCTGATATTTCGCCAGCCACTGATCAATCTGCTGCGTTGTCTTACGCCGCATTTCGGGTAATCGCTTGGCAAAGCGTTGGATGCGTGCAAATTTTTTGTGGTTGCGTTTAGCACGCCAGTCTGGATTGTAAATGTATTGCTTTTTGCCGGCGTCATCGCGACCACTTGCAAGAACCTTCGCCCGTCGGTCAAGATCGATTTCCACTTCGGTCCATGCTGGTGGAATGGCGAGCGATTTGATCCATTGTTTCTCCCGCTTGTCTTTTTCTGAGTTATCTTGCAGGCGGCTCCCGTCTTCATAGTGATAGGTAAATCCGCGACCATACTTCGTGCGTGTTATTTTCATTTTGAACACTCAACTTTTTTGAGACCATGTAAGGCGAGAAAACCAACCACGATACCGGCTAGCGTATTAGAGATTGCGATAGCAACAAACGTAGCTTGAGAGTCGGCTAACATTGACGCAATAAAAGACAAAGGGACATAGAACATGGCTGTACGAGTCAAATAAAATCCCAGACCGGTAATTGACTTGCCAATTGCGTTGTATGCACCAGCTGCTACGATGGTCCAGCCGTAGCCCCACACGGACAGCGGTACGATATACAAGTATTTCGCGGCTAAAGCGCTGACTTCAGCGTCTGAGGTAAACACAGAAGTGATGACTTCGGCACTGAGCCAAAACGTCATGGCTAATACCAATGCCCATACAAAACAGGCTGCAAAGCTTTGTTTTAGTGCCGTGCGAACCCGGTCCACTTGTTGCGCGCCCCAGTTCTGTCCGGCCACGGGGCCAATGACTGCTGACAATGCGAGCATTGGGATGACCGCGAAGGATTCCACTCGCGTGGCGACCCCAAACGCGGCAACCGTCGACTCGCCAAAGCTAGCTATTATCGCCGTAACTAGGGCAATACCAATTGGGTTTACTGCGTTGCCAAATGCAGCCGGTACGGCAACTATAGCCACGCGGTACCATGAGTTGAGTAATGCGTTGACGGCGGGTAATGCTAAAGTTACTAGGCGTTCTCGATACACCACCAGCCAGATAGCAAACGCGAAGGTAAACACGCGTGCCACCGTGGTACCCCAGGCAGCGCCTTCTATGTCGAGCGCGGGTATGGGACCAAACCCAAAAATTAAGATGGGTGTGGTAAGCACATTGATTACAGCTGACACAAGCATGATGACACTTGGCCAGAATGCGTCCCCAATTGCGCGAATTACCGAGTTAGCCACCATGGGCACGATGAGAAATGGCAGTGATATGTACCAAATCTGCATATACCGCACGATCATAGACAATGTCTCTTGTTTGGCACCAAGCAGCATAAATAGCGGTTTGATGGTCAAGAATCCAAGTATTGAAATGCCAATAACGAGTAATGAAGCGAGTACTAAGCTATCTGTTGTCAGTCGTGTTGCGTCATCACGATTGTCAGAGCCTACGGCCCTCGAAACCACCGACGCCGCCCCGGCGCCGAGTCCAATTGCCAGGCTCGTGACCGCCATCGTGACCGGAAAGGTGAAGGAAAGTGCGGCCAAGGGAGAGGTGCCGAGTTTACCGACAAAATAGGTGTCGACTAGGGGCACGGAAATGGTGGCAATGATGCCGACTACCATGGGCCCGGCAAGCATCATTAGATTGACCCAGACTGGTCCTTTGGTTAAGTCTCGAGCGTTACTCACTGAGTGTGCCGGTCATGATTGATTTGCGAGTTGTAATGCTCATGAAAGAAGCGATCTAGATAATGCCTTGAGCCAGCATGGCATCGGCGACTTTAATAAAACCAGCGATGTTAGCGCCTTTGGCGTAGTTAACGCGGTCTTTATCGCGACCGTGCTCAAGGCAATCGTCGTGAATCCTGTGCATGATCGCTTCGAGTTCCTTGTCGAGTGAGTCGCGAGTCCAAGCGCGCCGTGTCCTATTTTGCGTGATTTCTAATCCTGACATGGCAACGCCGCCGGCGTTTGCGGCCTTCGCTGGCGCAAACAGGATGCCGGCTTCGTCAATGACTTTTTTACCTGCCATCGTGACCGGCATATTGGCACCTTCCGCAATTAGCTGGCAGCCGTTCTTCACTAGGTATTTGGCGTCTTTGTCGTCTAATTCATTCTGAGTTGCGCACGGTAATGCGATGTCACAGGGTACTTGCCACGGGTTCTCGTCGGGTTGCCATTTACCACCGAACTCATCGACATAAGCGGATAAACTCGTATCTGCTTTGGCCTTATGCGCCTTGATCCAATCGAGTTTTTCTTGATCTATGCCATCTTCGTCGAAGATCGTCCCACTGCTGTCGGACAACGTTAGTACCTTTGCTCCCAGTGTGAGCGCTTTTTCCGCTGCGTGCGTTGCCACATTGCCAGCCCCCGATATGGCGATAGTCTTACCATCTAATTCCTGGCTATGATGATCGAGTATGCGTTGCACAAAGGTGACTAGCCCATAGCCGGTGGCCTCGACCCGCAATTTGCTACCGCCGTAGGAAAGCCCTTTGCCGGTGAGTACGCCCTCAAACTGGTTCGTAATCTTTTTATACATGCCGAACAGATAGCCGATTTCGCGCGATCCAACATTGATATCGCCGGCCGGAACGTCGATATCGGGTTGGATGTGGCGGTAGAGCTCAAGCATAAACGCCTGACAGAATCGCATTATCTCGGTGTCAGAGCAGCCCCGCGGGTCAAAATCAGCGCCGCCCTTGCCGCCGCCCATGGGCAGTCCGGTTAGCGCATTTTTGAACGTCTGCTCAAAGGCGAGAAATTTAAGGATAGACTCATTCACGGTCGGATGAAAACGAATGCCGCCTTTATAGGGTCCGATTGCACTATTAAATTGAACTCGGTAGCCTCGATTGACGCGCACTCGTCCTGAATCATCAACCCAAGTGATTCGAAATGACACAATCCGGTCTGGTTCGGTTAGTCGTTCCAGCAAGTTTGCTTTTCGGTACCGTGCTGTGTCATTCACCAAGGGGGCAAGGTCGTAGATGACCTCTTCGATTGCTTGGTGAAATTCGGGCTGGTGCGGATTTCTGGATTTTACCGATTGTAAAAAGTCGGACGTCTGGATTTTATTGTCACTCATATTGGATAGATTTTGGGGGATGTTGTGTCCGTGGCGCCTGCATTGAGAAACCGCCGTTGACGCGAAGTCAAAAACTCCACGAGTTGAGTGTGTCACTCCTATCAAAGCGGCTAGGAACCGAGAAACAAAGTCTAAGTCAGGGATCGTGGATATTTAATGAAAGCCCAACGTGGTTGCGCCGTGTGTTTATGAAAGCTAATTTGAGCGGTTCAGATAATCAGCGCTTTTATTATTACGCCTTTGTATGCACTGAGTGCAGTCCCTCTGCGCTACACTGTGGTGATAATTAAAACCTTGTCTTGATTCTTATGATCAAACATCTATGGCGTATTGGCTTGTCGATCGCGGTGTCGATGGGCATCCTCGCTCTCCTATTGCAGTTGCTTACCTCGGGTTTGCCGGAAGATCAGCGCCCGAGCGTGTTGGCCGCGTTACAGAATACTAATCTGACATTGGCGCTAAGTTATTTGGGGCTTGGATTGATTGCTTTGGTGGTGCGTGCACGCCGCTATCAGCTACTGTTGGAGATGAGTGGCGAAACATCGGTGCCGAATCTGCGGCAAATGGCTCTGGTTACAGGCATCCGCAATATGATCGTGGATATGTTCCCGAGTCGTCTGGGCGAGCTAGGTTATGTAGGCTTATTGAATCGCGGCTATGGCGTGAAAATTCAGCATTGTGTTAGTTCGCTGTCGATCACTATCGCGTTTGATTTTATAGCGGTGCTGGTGGTGATTTTGTTGATCTTGCTGAAACAGCTTGCGTTCGGTGAAGTCCAAGGCTGGGCACTGGGTGCGTTAATCTCTGCGGCGGTATTGTCGGTGATCGCGATTTTGGGGTTATTTGTTATCGCGCCTTGGGTGAACAAATACCTGCAACGTCTGCAGCCGCGCAATTCTGAGTCGTTGCTGGCTAAGGGCTTGCGCTTGGTGGATGATTTAACTGATAGCTTACAAACTGTCCGACGAGCTGGTCGATCGGGATCCGTGTTGGGCTTGTCTTTGCTGATTCGGTTACTCAAGTATGCGGGGATGTACTTATTGTTTATCGCGGTTGCTAAACCGAGTTTCACAGCACTTGCGGATCTACCCGCAGAGCAGATTGTTGGTGCGCTGATTGGCGGTGAGATCGGTGCCAGTATGCCGATTCCAACCTTTATGAGCTTTGGTGCCTACGAAGCCGGGTCGACCCTGGTATTCCAGTTGTTAGGCGTTGCCGATCAAGCTACCGCGTTTGTTACCATGTTGTGCGTGCACATCTGGAGTCAAGTTATGGACTATTTATTAGGCGGCTTATTTTTAGCGATCTTTGTTTGGGTGGTTCGCGGACGTGGCTCCGCACGGAACCCGGGCTCTGAACAGGATGGCTGGCTTGCTGGATTGAAGCTGGTATTGGCTGGGTTTGTGCTGTTGACCAGTTCTGGCTTTCTGGCGTATCAATTGTGGGCTGCCAGTAAGCTGGGCGCGTTAGCGCCACCCGATGCCGGTCAAGAGAGCCAAACAGCGACGAGTGAGCGACAGCAGGCGCTGAATTCCTTGCAGGGGCTGCGTGGTTTTGTGCTGTTCAGTTCCAATCGTGACGGCAATCATGACATTTTTCGCTTAAATTTAGCGGATTTTTCCTTAGTTAAGGTCACAGAACATCCGCACACAGAAACCTACCCGAGAGTGTCGCCAGACGGTGCGCGTATGGTGTTTGCTCGTGCCCATCAAGCTTGGGTGTCTCAGCGTAATACACTGGCATGGGATGTGGTGTTGCTAGACTTCGAAACGGGTGAAGAGCAAGTATTAGCCAAGGGTGCAACCGCACCGAATTGGATCAATACAAATGAAGTGAGTTACTTACTCGACGGGCAAAAAGTTGTCCGTCACAACGTCGCCACTGGGAAGACCGACCTGGTGTTGGTGCCCGGTCGCGATAATCGCTTGCCTGCGAGCGCTAAACTGCAGAATCCGCATGTTGATCCACAGTCGGGCGAAGTTAGTTTTACCGGTCGACAGAACGAAATCGGCTCACCGCACGGCCATTGGGGCACAGCACTCACCAGCCATAGTGCGATTCAGCCGGTGCTGGAAGGCTGCGAGCTGCGATGGTGGCAAGATGGTGGCGGTCTCTATCAGGTGACGAAAGGTGGCCGCGACGATGGTTTGCGAATTGTCAGTGTGTCGACCGACACGCTGGAGCCGACCACCTTGATTGATCTGGCTGGCGAATTCAGTCATGAATATTGGCCGATTGAGTCCAGTGACGGTCGTTACGTGGTGTTTGGTGCGAGTCGTGGAAAACATGCGCACGAACACGATGTGGCGGATTATGAAATCTTTTTGTGGCGGCGTGGTAGTGATCCCAGCACCGCAACAAGGCTTACCTTTCACAGTGGCAACGACAATTGGCCGTCGGTATACATCGAGGAATAAGCATGGAAAGTTTGCATATCAGCGCGTTGTATTTGCATCCACTAAAGTCCGCGGCCGCATTGGCAGTAGAGGAGCTGCCTTACGACGAGCGTGGCCCGATATTTGATCGGCACTGGATGGTCGTTGACCATAACGGCAAGTTCCGTAGTCAGCGGCATACCCAAAAGATGTGTTTGATTGTCCCTGAGTTGCAAGCGGGCGTGTTGGCTTTAGCGGCGCCGTCGATGCCCCGAATAGAAGTGGGGCAGCCTTCGGAATTGCGCGAAGTCACGGTTTGGGCGGATACTTTGAACGCCGGAGATTGCGGGGATGCGGTAGCCGATTGGCTAACAACGTTTCTC
The DNA here is from genome assembly GCA_030426005.1 of Gammaproteobacteria bacterium. Lineage (GTDB taxonomy): Bacteria > Pseudomonadota > Gammaproteobacteria > Arenicellales > Arenicellaceae > Arenicella. The sequence goes on along the minus strand of JAUHZM010000003.1, from coordinate 14,558 downwards.
GGTGTTTCAAGCCGCCTTGTGGTATTAACACCGCAGAGTGAGCGATTGGTAGATCGGCACTATGCCGGTAACGATGAGACTGTTGGTTTTGCTGATGGTTTCCCAAGTTTAATCGCCACTCAAGCGTCGTTGGACGATCTGGATCAATATATGTCGTCAGCCGTCGATATGCGGCGATTTCGTCCGAATATTGTGATTTCGGGTTCGACACCTTACGCTGAAGACCAATGGCAGCGGCTGCGAATTGGTGAACTAGAGTTTGATCTGGTCAAACCCTGCTCGCGTTGCATTATTCCATCCATTGATCCTGATACTGGTGAAAAACAACTGGTGGTTAATCAAGCGCTGATGACACATCGTCGGCGCGGTCGCGAAACCTACTTCGGGCAGAACGCCGTTCATCGTGGTACAGGCAGCTTACGTGTCGGTCAAGCTGTCGAGGTGATCTCGGAGAAGTAGCGCCGGTAGGCCGTGCCTAACTGGGATTCCGTCACGTTCCAGGAGTAATGGTCGATAAAATACTGATAGTTTGCCTCACCAATCGAGGTCAATTCTGCCGAATTGGCGCAATGTAGTTTGAGCTGTTCGATCAAGCTTGTTATCGAATCCGCTAGCGGGTTACTCGGTGGTAAAAAATCGCGATTGTTTTGCGTATTAAACGCCAGAACGGGTAAGCGATTTGCAAGGTAGTTCAACATTTTTCCACTGCCTTCACCAGCATCGGCTGATTTGGGGTCGATGGCGATATCAGCTAGTTGCAAAAGCTCCGGCAACGTTTCGAATGGCACTTGGCCGGTCAGTGTGCACCGATCTGAGAGATTGTGTTGTTCTAAATACTGCTGCAAGTTTTCTTTTGGGTAACCAATGATCAAAAAATGCAAATCAGCGATGTCTCGGGTCTCTAAAATCAGGGTGCGCAGATTATCGAGACCTTTCGCTTCAAGCAGTGCGCCTGAATACACCGCCAGTGTTTTATTCTCCGGCAGGCTCCAGCTGGCCATTAGTTCAGTGTGTCGTTCGGCGTTGAGTTCAGTTGGTGCATCTGCCCCATCTTGCACGAGTGTGATTTTGCTTTCTCGGACCTTAAACTCTTGACGAATTTTTTGATATGAGTGTGCCGAGGAACAAACAATGTGGTCGGCGCACCACATCAAGATTCGTTCGATTAGTTTGACTGGGCCCCGCAGAAGAGGGCGCTTGTCGAACGCACCATGACTTTCTAACTCGCCATACAAACTGCCCTGCATATCGGCAATCAGCGGCGTACGATGCCAAAAAAACAACAGCTTAATAGCAAAGCCGATCATTAACCCCTCGTGCAGATGTGCATGAATCGCTTGCGGTCGCAAAGCGCGGTAGTGTTTGACGCCAAGCCACAGCAGTTTCCAATCCGCCCAGAGCTTGTATTTGCTTGGACCGGCTTCGGTCTGAGTGTAGTTCTTGATCGGTTTGATGCGCCGAGTTACCACGGTGGGCACGTCTCGCCCGTGATGGTAAGTACACACGGTGCTGCCAAATCCGAGTTTGTCGAGGCAACGCACAATTCCCTCGATGCGGATGTGGCAACCACGATCCGCGAAAAAAGGGGTTGGCGCGATGTGCAGTATGTGGCGACGCCTAGACATATCAGTTCCCGCTTTGAATCGCGTTTTGTGTTGCGGATAAGCGCTGCATCACACGATTAAGTTGTTGCTCTGTTTCGGGCTGGTCCCAGTCAAGCAGGGTTCGCATTAGATTGGCAACGATCTCTACTGCTGGTTTCTGGATACCGAGTAGCCCCAGAGAGCAGCGGTGGAATAGCATGTCGTACAAGGTTACAGTCTGTTCCCGTTCGACCGCCCAAACGACCTGCCCCAAAATGTCGGGTTGGCCCTCAGTGATTGGTTCTAACAGCGCGGAATCAGATTGAATGCGAGTCATAACGGCGTCGATATCGCTGCCGTATTGTGTCACCAGGTGGCGTACAGTGGCGGCGTCTAGCGCGGGTTCGTATTGTTTGACTTTGGCATCAATAAAGGTCGACAGGCTGGTGTACTGACTGCAGTGCAATTTGGTGCGCGGCACCGATTTGTCATTTGCAAGTTTTTGTTTGACCAGTTTCATAGTCAATGCTGAGAGCTTACGTCCAGTGGTGTACTTTGCGCCTAAGGCAGTGATTAGCCCTTGAATCTGATTGCTTTGCGCATGGTCAATAATTTGGAATTCGCCAGAGCCTTGATACACGCTTTTCTTGATGTTGTCGGTGCGTAGTGGGTACAAACCCGAGTAGCCGGACACAATATCTTCGCGACTTAGATTGGCGCTGGGTAAAGCATCGTTGACTGCACCGAGCAGTTGGTCAACATGGTCTGCTTGCAGAGTTAAGTCTGGTTCTGCCTGTTGGGTCTCATCATAGCTGGTACCAATTAACGAGTAGCCACGCCATGGAATAACGAACACATGGCGGCCGCCGCGATCAATCTTGGCATCGCTTTGAAACTTAGTGGTTAGGGCAATAGCGTGATCACATAACTGGCGTGTGACCAAATGTGACCCCACTGCAAAGCCGTTTATTTTTGGCGCTGAGTCGGCATTTGGCAGGCTGGCATTGAGTCCATCGATCCACGGGCCTGCAGCATTAATGACCAGCTTGGATTTAATTTCTAAGGCATCACCAGACAGCATGTCACGTGCGTGTACGCCTTCTACCACCGCGTCATTGATTGCGTAGGATTCCGCAGACACGTAATTAAATGTGTCGGCGCCATACTGTTGCGCTGATTGCAGAATCGCGAGCACCATGCGTTCGCTATCCAGCATGTGCTGTTCGTAGAATACGACCGCACCAGTGTGGTTTTCGTTACGAAGGTCGTAAATTTTGTTCAGCTCGTTGGCGGAGATCGATTTAATTGGCGGCAAAAAATGTTCTGCGTCGCTGATGATTTGATTTTCCCCCAATGTCAGCACGCGATACGCCAACATTCCGCAGTTAAGAAAAAACTTACTGCGCTGAAAATCCCGATAGGTTGGCACCACAAACGGCACGGCGGTAGTGAGGTGCGCTGCGGCGTACAGGTATTCCGCGCGCTCCATGGCCGATTCCCGTACTTTACCAAACTGCATTTGCTGCAAGTAGCGGATGCCGCCATGCAACAACTTTGAGGATGCGGAGGAGGTTTGCGAAGCGTAGTCCTGCTTTTCAATCAGCGCCGTGCGCAAGCCTTGTTGCGCACAATGCAAGCTCAACCAGGCACCGGAAATGCCGCCGCCGATGATGACGACGTCGTAGTTTGTCCGGCTTAGTTTGTTGGTGTCGCGATTAAAGCAGGTCATAGTCCTCATACCAGGCAATGGTTCGCTTAACGCCTTCTTCGGTCCCAATTTTGGGTTCATAGCCAAGAAGTTTGCGTGCTTTACTGTTGTCAAAAGCGCGCGACTTGACGAAAAACTCGACGCGTCTGGTGTGCAAAGGGGGATCAATGCCAAGTGGTTTGCATAAGGCCTCGCAAACCTTTGCGGCCAGCATCAATGGGGCGACGGGCAAGCTAAGATTGGGCTCTTTTACACTCAATTGTCGCGCGATGGTGGCGGTCAATGCTTTCAGAGTGTCGTACTCATTGGAGCATAAGATGAACCGCTCACCAACCGCGTTTGGATGCTCACCACACAGAATGATGCCATCGGTCAAATCGTCAATATAGGATAAGTGGTAGAGGTTCTTACCACCGCCAAAGAGTGGAAAGAAGCCGCGTTTTACTTGTTTGAACATCTTAAGTAAACGCAGGTCGCCCGGCCCATAAATTGCACCAGGCCGGAAGATCGAACCGGGCAGGCCATTAGCCATTGCCTCGGCGAACAATTGCTCCCCTGCCAGTTTGGTGCGTTGATAGATATCACCTGGGTTGAACGGGGATTCTTCATTGGACGGGATTTCTTCAATATCGCCATGCACGCCGATGGTAGAGCAATGTACGGTGCGGCCGACCTTGTGCTTTAGCGCGGCATCGATAACATGCTGAACGCCTTGTATATTGACGGCTTCGTAGTACGAGTCCGGGTGACCAGCCGTGCGATACACTGCGGCGATGTGGTAGATAATCTGCGTGCCTTCGGCCGCGCGTTGCACCGCATCGGCATCAGTAATATCACCATACACGAGCTCAACGCCCAAGGCTTCGAGTGCTTTGGTATTGGCTGATTTGCGAACCAGAGCGACGACCTGGTCTCCGCGCTCGATCAGTTTTTTTGCCAGTGCGCCACCGGTAAAGCCCGTGGCACCGGTCACCAGCACTCGTTTGGATTGTTGGCTCATAAATTAATTGTCAGTCTGTACGTGTAAGTGTGGACACGCACCGCAATATCACCCATTTGGGGGATAGTCGTGGTATTTGTCGCGCAGTATAGTGAGTCTTCCTCTGCTACTGAGTCAAGCACGAGGAATGAGTCGAACGAGAAGGATGCCATTCTGCCTTTAGAATGTTCCCCACGGACGGGGAGTTACTTTTTTCCCGAGTAGACACATTTTAATGCCCAGTCTATGCCTAGATTCCATGACCCTGTCGGGTACAGGCGGCACAGCTTGCCGCCCATACTGTATTGCCGTAAACCTTAATCTTTGATGACCACTGATTCGATGATCACGTCTTCCAGAGGTACATCACCGAATGGGCCAACATTGCCAGTAGCCACTTGCTCAATGGCGTCGACCACGTCGTGACCGTCAACCACTTTTGCAAATACCGCGTAACCCCAGCCTTGCGTGGTTTCGCTGCTGAAGTTCAGGAAATCGTTGTCCTTGGTGTTAATGAAAAACTGTGCGCTGGCGGAATGCGGGTCGCTGGTGCGCGCCATCGCCACGGAATACTTTTCGTTCAGCAGGCCATTGTTGGCTTCGTTTTGGATTGGTGTGCCGGTTGGCCTTTGTTTCATACCGGGTTCGAAGCCGCCGCCTTGAATCATGAAGTTCGGGATTACGCGGTGGAAGACCACGCCGTTGTAGTGCCCCGACTCGACATACGATAAGAAGTTTTTAACGGTGATCGGTGCTTTTTCAGCATTAAGTTCAAGCGTGATGTCGCCGGCGCTAGTTTTTAGAGTAACCATGGTGTTTTTTGTCGTCGATGTTGATGAAGCATTTTCGGCCTGGCAGCCAACGGCCAGAAGCGCAAAAATGCAGAAAGAAATAATGGCGGTAAGTTTTGAATTCACTCGTTTCATATTCTGGACCAAACTTTACGTTGCTTAATTAAGTGCGGTGTTTAAATCGGGTTGCATACTCGTAAAGAGACACGGGTCTCATTGATTTAAGTGTGCGCTCGAGTTTGCGTGTACGGCAGGCGGACACGTAATGTATTCACGGTCGGTGATTATAACATCTAACGGCACATCCCATGGTGCCGCAGAGATTGAATTAACCTCTTGGAAATGATGGGCGAGTCCAACTAGCAATGGGCGTGTGCTGGATTGGTGCGCTAGCGCAGCCAGTGTGCGATCGTAGAATCCCGCGCCCATACCGATTCGATGTCCCTGGCGATCGAATGCGACCAGTGGCACGAGTATGACGTCGAGTTGGTTAGGCATCACGATGCGGCTGGCGATGTCTGGTTCTGGTATTCCCCAGCGATTTGGCCGTAGTAACTGCGCGCTCTGAAACAGCATGCGCCGATGGACAAAATTCTGGATTCTGGGCAGATATAATGCTACTGCGGAGTTCACCGAGATAGAAGCCGGGGAGATTTCACCTTGAATCGGATGATAGCTGGCAAGGCGTTTGGCGTTCTGAATCGCATAGCATTGTTGTGCTTGGCGTGCTAAAGCAAGCTCGGCATTGTGCAGCTCCTGGCGACTCAAGCCTGCGCGCTGGCCTCGAATTTTGCTGCGCAACTGGCGATGTGTCGGCGAAGATGTAGCAGGCATGGCAGATGCATTCCAGTGCGATGTGTTTACCAAGCCATCGAGCCTGATACCACAATATAGTGAGGGTAAAAATGAGCGTTACCCATAAGTGCCGTAAACGCTTGGTGCCTTGAACCGACGGTTCAAGTGGGAACCTACAAGCCGCATCAGGTGCGCTCGTGGACTGTGCTAACACAAATCTGACGAGCACTCACAACAGCAGCGTGGTCCGGTCCCCGGGAAAAAATACTAGGTTCTAAGGGATTTGAAGCGTTTACAAACACCACAGGCAACGCCAGTTTTAATTATAACAGCCTGGCTGTGAATCGATGTAAAAACTTTCCAGAAAAGCGCGTAAACTATTCAGAGTTTTTAGACGGATTCTGCTTCGCGTAGAACTTCGTCAATACGTTCTTGTAAGCTCGATAGACGGGCTTGAACCTTGTCTTGGCCTGCGGTGGATTTTTGCAGTTTCAACAAGTCATTGGTGATGTTCAATGCGGCCATGATTGCGCAACGCTCAGCACCGATAATTTTGCCAGTCTTCTGGATCTCCTTCATATTCTTATCCAGATATCGGGCGGCTTCCAGCAAATCTTCTTGTTCCTCAGGCGGGCAAGCAACAGAGAAGTCGCGCCCCATGATGCTGATATTAATGCCTCTATTTTGTGCTGCGCCAGCCATAATTTTCCTGTGTGTGGAGAAGGTGCACTAACGCGCTACCCCATAAAAAATATACGAATTCGTTGTTATTAAAAGTTTGACGATCTACTGATCTTCCAGCGTTCGCAGCTTCTCGACTATTTTTTCGAGGCGACTGCAGGCCAGACGATTCTTTTCTTTGAGCTGTGTTTTTTCAGCCAACAACGAATTCTGTTCGGTTTTTAAATTTCGGTTTTCTGTGCTCAGCCGCTTACATTCGCTGATCAGAGTTTCGATTCGCTGTTCGAGACCGATAATATTGGCTTCCATACAGGCGTACCATCAAATTCAAGTGAGAAACTGCTTAATATTAGGCGGGCGATGTGATGGCGTCAACCAGCTAAGCGGCGTAAAGCGTTGAGCTGCGTGGTTTTAATCGCCCTTCTTTGATGGGCTTGAGGTAGAATACAGGCCGACGCACTATGTAAATTTTTACCATGTCTGAACAAACTGATTATTACCTGCAAATTGAATCGACCCTAGCGCTGGCGGGGTTAGACACGCTGACGCCGAGCGAAGTGCATGGCACGATCGTCGGCGCCATTGCCAACCATCTTAAAACAGGCATGACGCCGGATCTGCTTAAGCTAGTGGAGCCAGAAGCAGACGCCAACGATGGTCGATTCGCACCAGTTTCAGAACTACTTTACGAGTTATATCGTGAGACCAGTGAGGTGTTGTTCGACAGTAAAGAAGGCTTCGAGCTTGTTTTGCCAGACGACGACGCGCCATTAGCGCAACGTGTGGATGGCTTAGCAACCTGGAGTAAAGGGTATTTGTTGGGTTTGTTGTACAACGACCTATTCAGTATTGACCAATTGCCTGAAAGTGGTGCTGAAATCGCACGCGACATGATTGAGATTTCTGAGGCGGGTTCAGGCGCCGACAGCGAGCGTGAAGAGGAATGGGCGTTGGCCGAGCTGGAAGAATACCTGAAAGTTGGTTCGCAGCTTATTTTTGAGTTCATTTACTCCGAACGCGCGGCAGACGCGCCGACGTTGTCGCAATAACGGTGAACGACGAAATGGGACACATGCAGCATCGGCGAGAGACGTTAACCCCGGCTGAAATCTACGCACGTCGACGTGCAGAACTGATCAACCAGATTGGTGAAAATGACATCGTTATCGTGCCGACCTCAACTGAAAAGTCACGCAATGGTGATGTGATCTACCAGTTTCGGGCAGACAGTGATTTCTACTACCTGAGTGGTTTCGATGAACCGGAAGCGGTGCTGGTAATCAGCCCAGGACGTGATAGCGGCGAGTACGTGCTGTTCTGTCGGGAGCGAGATCCGGTACGGGAAATGTGGGATGGTCGACGCGCAGGCCTGGAAGGCGCGATGGCGCGTTATGGTGCCGACGATGCATTCCCAATTGAAGACATAAACGACATTCTTCCCGGCATGATGGAGGAGAAAGAAAAGGTCTTCACCACCGTTGGTCGCTACCCGGAATTTGATGCTCAGCTGCTCGGCTGGATGAAAAAGATCAAGGAGGATACGCGTCGTAGCACGCATGCTCCCTACGAATTCGTGGATCTGAATCATATATTGCATGAGCAACGATTAATCAAACGAGCCGATGAAATTAGCCTGATGCGCAAGGCGGGTCGAATGACCGCTGCGGGTCATGTTCGCGCCATGCAAGTGTGTAAGCCAGGCATGTACGAATATCAGGTTCAGGCTGAGTTGGAGTGTGAGTTTCGTAAAGCGGGTAGTCAATACAATGCCTACCCATCCATCGTGGCCGGTGGCGCGAATGCCTGTATTTTGCATTACATCGAAAACACCGAAGTGCTCAAAGACGGCGATTTATTGTTAATTGATGCCGGTGCTGAGTACCATTGTTATGCCTCGGATATCAGTCGTACTTTTCCTGTCAACGGCAAGTTCAGTGGCGAGCAACGCACCTTGTACGAAATCGTATTAGCCGCTCAGCAGGCTGCTTTTGAAAAATGCTCGGCAGGTCATGGTTGGAACGAACACCATGATGCGGCGGTGCGTGTTATTGCGCAAGGCTTGCTCGATGAAGGTCTGCTCCAGGGCTCCTTGAGCGAGGTCTTAGAGACACAATCTTACACCCAGTTTTACATGCATCGGACCGGTCATTGGCTCGGGATGGATGTGCACGATGTCGGCGACTACCAGGTCGAAGGTAGCTGGCGAGAACTCGAGCCGGGCATGGTGTTCACGGTGGAGCCGGGTATCTACGTCAATCCGGCGAAGAATATTGATCCGCGTTGGCATAACATCGGTATCCGCATAGAAGATAACGTGTTAGTGCGGCGTGATGGTTTTGACAATCTCACGGCTGCGGCGCCGAAGACCGTGGGCGATATAGAAGCCTTGATGGCGGGTTAATTATGCGTCGCCGTGATCGGTCTCAATCATTTGACTATGATGTGGTGATCGTTGGCGCCGGTATGGTCGGTGCCGCACTGGCCCTACAGTTATCGGCACAGACGTCATTGACGATTTGTTTGCTGGAACGGGCGAGCATGCTGCCGGATTCTGCTGCGCCCAATCAACGTGTGGTCGCGCTCGGCCAGCAAGCGCACAAAGTATTATCTGAGCTTGAAGTGTTTCAACTGCTCGGCGAGTCGCATGCTTTCCCTTATCAGTCTATGTATGTGTGGGATGCTGCGTCACACGGTGAGTTGCAGTTTGCGGCTGACGATGTCAATGAGCCGCAGTTGGGGTTTATGGTTGATGCCCTTCGCTGTAATTACCTTTTGCAGCAGCAATGTATTGCTGATCCGAATATTGAGTGTCGGTTTGATACGCGCTTGAATGCGATTGAAAATACTGCCCAGGTAGCGCGCTTGGACATGGATCAAGGGCATATGCGTGCGAGGCTAGTGGTGGCCGCGGATGGTGCTAATTCCTGGGTGAGACGGCAAGCACGAATATTCACTAATCAACTCGATTACCAGCAGTCCGGCATCGTTACGCGAATCGTCAGTGAAAAACCACATCAAGCATGCGCTTGGCAGCGCTTTCTCGAGACTGGGCCGGTGGCCTTTTTGCCACTTGCTGAAAACCAGTGCTCGATCGTTTGGAGTGTAGATAGTTCTGAATTGACGTCTTTAATGCAGCTCAGCGATGAGGCTTTTGCTGATCGTTTGGCGTCGTCGATTGAGTATCGTCTCGGCGCATTGCAACTGTTGGATCCACGCCAAGCGTTCAAACTGCGCAGCCAGCGTGCGGATCGATACTTTGAGCAACGTGTGGTGTTAATTGGCGATGCAGCACACTCGATCCATCCGTTGGCCGGTCAGGGTGTAAATCTAGGTTTGCACGATGTGGTCTGTTTGTCGCGCGTGCTCAGTAGTGTGGCAAAAGAAGACATAGCGACGGCGGCCACTCTTGAACGCTATCAACATCGACGTAAACCTGCCAATGAGCAGGTCGACCGTGCCATGTCGATGCTCAGAACAGCCTATCAACCTGGTCCGGCGATCTGGCATACCTTACGTGGCACGGGAATGAATTTGATCAGTCGATCACCGCTAATGCGACGCTTGTTGGTACGGCAGGCATTGGGTGTCTAGCATTACTGGTTCTAATCAGCTTGCCAGTACGGCTTGAGTGTCTCAAGGTAAGTTTTAGGGTAGTCGCGGCGTTTAACTGGGATCAGTTTAGGCTTGGTCGCGAATTGTGACAGTACCGGAGTCAGTATCGCCATCGCCTGCGCGCTGCGTAAAAAGCTTTTCAATTGGATTGCCGATTCACGCGGGATATCCGGGTGTGCGATGAAGGCGTAGTTCCGGTACTCCGGTCCTTGATATAAACGGATAAACCGTTGAGGATCCTCGGTATTGAATGCTTTGAATGCCTGTTCGGATACCACAAATGCGGCGCAGTTTTGATTGTCGTATTGCATTGCGCTCGCGACCGAATTCACGATTTTGTTGATGGCTGGTTTCAATGTGTCTTTAAATGCATCCTTTACTAACAAGAAGTCCAGGTTTACGGCGCGGGTTGAACATACGTTTTGCTCAGCCAGATCGCGTAGTTCAAAATACTGTGCATCATCATGACGCGTGGCGATCACGTATTGCAGCGGGGTCGATAACCGCAAAAATGGAATAAATCGATGACGATGATGTGCCCACGCGACAAAGTGCGGTGCGGCTAGGTAGATACCGGGACGGCCTTGTCGAATGCCCTGTTGGTATGGGTGCCAATAATCAGTCGTTACCGTGACAAATTGACCCAAGCCAGCGGCGTTCAATGCGGCGTCAAATCGGACTGATAATTCAGGAAATTGCGACGATTGGTATGGCAGGTAAAGCGGAATTTGCTCTGCGCCCAACAGTATACGGTGGGGAGCCAGGAGCAATAGTCCAACAAGCAGCAATTTCAGTAGACGAAACACAGTGAAGGCAAGAAATCTGAATTATGAGTCGGGGTTTATTTTAACCTGAGATTTAAAAACTGCTAAACTTAGGCATCACGTAATTTTGGTGGATCATCGCGATAAGCCAAACCCTAACTTTTGGAAACTACCATGTCTACCAGCCAAGAACTTAAAGACGCAGGCTTAAAAACCACGCTGCCACGCCTAAGAATCTTATCCGTGTTAGAGAACGGTGAACAGCGGCATTACACGGCTGAGGACGTCTATAAAGCGTTGTTGGATGCCGGTGAAGAAATTGCGTTTGCCACGGTATATCGGGTGCTGACGCAGTTTGAGAATGCTGGGCTCGTACTGCGCCATAATTTTGAAGGTGGCCGCTCGGTGTTTGAGTTGGACGACGGTGAGCATCACGACCACATGGTCTGCGTCAAATGCAATACGGTCACTGAATTTTACGATGCCGAAATTGAGGAACGTCAAAAGCGCGTGGCTCAAGCGCACAACTTCAAATTAGAAGACCACTCCTTGTATTTGTACGGCATGTGTTCGAACTGCCAGTCTTAACGTGTGTGCCGGTGGATCGCTCTGGTGAGTAGAATCACCGGGATGAGTCCGGCACAAATGATCGCCAGCGAAGCCAGGGAAGCGTCGGCAAGGCGTTCGTCCGAAGCGTATTCATAGGCCCTCACTGCAAGGGTATTGAAATTGAAGGGTCGCATAATTAATGTGGCCGGCAACTCTTTCATCACGTCTACAAACACCAACAGCAAGGCAGTTAGCAAGCTGCCTTTGAGCATCGGGATGTGCACACGGCGTAGTACTTGCCACGGTGAACTGCCCATCGACTGGGCGGCCTGGTCCATGGTTGGAGCGATGGACTGCAAACCAGCGTCCAGAGATCCGAGCGCCACCGCCATAAACCGGACCAGATAGGCGATGATCAGGGCGGCAAGCGTGCCGCTGAGAATCAGGCCAGTGGAAATATCCAAATTTGCCCGGAACCAAGCATCCACCAGGTTATCTAATTTTGCTAGTGGTACTAAGGTCGCGACGGCGATAATGGTGCCGGGCACGGCGTAACCCAAGCTCACCACCTGCTTGGCAAATCGTGTAATTGGCGCTTGTGTGGTGCGTACCGCATAGGCGACCAGTAGACCCAGCATCACTGCTAAAACCGCTGTAACGCTGGCGAGGCTAACGGTGTTTAATACTAACCGCCAAAATTCCGACTGCCACAGCTGAGCATGTGATTGAACGGCCCAGATCAGTAGCTGCCATACTGGAATAACAAATCCTAATGCGATTGGCAGGCTCACAAGACCAACTGCAATGAGTCCTTTGACGCCGGTCAATTGTTTGGGAGATGGGGTCGAACTTTTGCGTTTGTCGTAGTATTGAGCTTGTTGACGAGACCGCCGTTCGATTATCAATAAAACCACCACGAATCCGAGTAAAACCAACGCTAACTGCGCGGCATTACTGACACTGTCCATCCCAAACCATGTACGGAAGATGCCTGTTGTGAAGGTGTTGACACCAAAATAGGCGACCGTGCCGTAATCTGCCAGGGTCTCCATCAGTGCCAGACTGAGTCCGGCAATAACAGCAGGGCGGGCGATTGGTAATGTGATGCGCATAAATGCCTGTCTGCGGGAGTAACCCATCAAGGCCGCAACATCGCGAAAATGCTGTGACTGGCTTATAAATGCGGATCGAGCCAACAAGTACACGTACGGGTAGAGCACACAACCCATTACCAGTACCGCGCCACTGAGTGAGCGTATAGGTGGGAACCAGTAATCGCCAACAGACCAGCCGAATGCATCACGCAGCCAGGTCTGAATGGGGCCGGCGACATCGAGTAAGCCGGTGTATGAATAGGCGCTAATATAGGCTGGCATCGCCAGGGGCAACAACAGTGCCCAGTCAAAAAAACGGATGCCCGGAAACCGATATTGCGTGACCAACCACGCTGAGCCAACCCCCAGTGTCAGTGTGATGGCAGATACACCGAGCATTAGTAGTAGGGAGTTGCGAACGTACTCTGGCAACACGGTGCTACTGAGATGTTGCCAGAGCTGCATATTGGCCTGGCTGCTGATGACCAATAGCGCGATCAGAGGTAACAGCACCAGGCTCGCGATTGCGAGACTTGATGCTTGCCATTTAATACCGCTGAGCATGATGAGGTGGCTATTTCCAGCCAGCGCGATCCATTAGTTTTACCGCCTCGGCATTGTTCTCGCCGAGCTTTTCCAGTGGTAGCGCATCGGCTTTGAATTCGCCCCATTTCGCTAGAATTGGGTGCACGGGGACACCAGGCTTGACCGGATACTCAAAGTTAACATTGGCGTATAAGTGTTGCGCTTCGTCGCCAGACAAGTACTCGATCAATTTGATGGCGTTGTCGCTGTTTGGGGCGCTTTTGATCAATCCGGCGCCACTCACATTCACATGTGTACCGCGATTTTGTTGGTTTGGCCAAATCACCGAGATGGCTTCGCCAGCTGCACGATCATCGTCTGTCGCTATGTCGGCCAGCATATTGGCGAGATAATAGGTATTGGCTACCACGACCGAACACTGACCTGCCGCCGCTGCCCGAATTTGATCCCGATCACCACCCTGTGGCTCGCGTGCCAGATTAGCAACCAGACCTTTGGCCCAGGTTTCAACCTCAGCAGCCGATGCGTGAGCCAGCATTGATGCGACTAGCGATTGGTTGTAAATATTGCCGGAGGATCGGATGCATATTTGTCCAGCCAATTCGGGTGTCGTTAAATCTTCATAGCTGGTGAGCGCGATATCCGGTGCCTTAGCGGTCACCATGATTGGCCGCGCACGCAGTGATAAGCCGAACCAGGTATTGTCGCCATCGCGATAGTTGGCTGGAATGTTGTTATTGAGAACCTCGGAATCAATCGGGGCGAACAATGATGCCTGTTTAGCGCGGTGCAAGCGGCCAGCATCGGTAGTCAGCAATACATCGGCTGGGCTATTGATTCCTTCGCTTTTTATTCGCTCCAGGAGTGCATCTGCGCTGGCCGAGATGATATTGACTTTGATGCCAGTCTCTTTGGTGAACGCGTCCAGCAGCGGTTTGATCAGGGCTTCTTTGCGAGCGGAGTAAAGGTTTACCTCTGGTGTCGGTGAGGAACAGGAAACCAGAAGGCCAGTTAAGGCAATTAAAACAAATTTTTTCATAAGAAATAGCTAATTAATGCGCTGAAATGAGAATCATTCGCATTTTTATGCATCGGCAACGGGATTGCAAGATAATACCTTGTTTGTGGATAAAAAAGGCCCGAATTGGTTGCCAACTTCGTGCAGCGATTGCCGTATAATGTGGCGATTGATTAACCTCGGCGCTGGCCAGTGTGGTTTTACACGGCCACGTATAGCAGAAGCCCGCGCCAACCAGACACGTTTGGAGAATTCCATGAGCGAAACACCTGATGATTTATTGTACGCCTCCTCGCACGAATGGGCACGACGATTAGACGACGATATTGTGGAAGTGGGCATTTCTGATTACGCGCAAGAAGCGTTAGGCGATGTCGTTTATGTGGAGCTGCCTGAAGTTGGTAGTGAGGTTTCTGCTGGCGAAGAATGTTGTGCCGT
>JAUHZM010000160.1 GCA_030426005.1 Gammaproteobacteria bacterium | reverse complement strand
CGCCCCATTTTTTATTGATAAGATGCCCAATAACTTCCGTCATATCGGCTTAATCAAATCAATACTCCCCAATGCGAAAATTATCGACGCACGCCGCAATCCAATGGCGTGTTGTTTTAGCGGATTCAAACAACTTTTTGCTGAAGGCCAAGAGTTCAGCTATAGCCTGCATGATATTGGCCGATACTATCGTGACTACGTGGCGCTGATGTCGCATTGGCAGCGGGTGTTTCCGAATCAAATCTTGCATGTCCAGTACGAAGACGTAGTGCATGACCTTGAGGGTCAAGTCCGTCGAATTTTAGACTACTGCGACCTGCCCTTTGAATCCGCTTGCTTAAACTTCCATTCGACAAAACGCGCCGTGCGGACTGCAAGTTCTGAACAAGTCCGGCGTCCGATTAATACCGACGGCCTTGAGCAATGGCGTCATTTTGAGCCTTGGCTCACACAACTCTCTGACGCTCTCGGCGACCTAAAGCCTAAACCTTAAGCACACCATGATGAAACAATCAGAAGCAAATAAAAATACGCTATTTAAGGGATTCTCAGTCGATAAGCCCGTGTTTACGATCTCATTGGCCTTGCTTGGCTGCCTAGTCGCCTATGCTGGTCTCAACCCGGAGCACAGCGGTAAGTTTTTCGCTAGCTTGCAAGCCGGAATTGTTCAGTATGCCAGCTGGTACTATGTGTTGGTCGCCGCCATTATTTTGGTGTGCGTTGCAGTCCTTGGATTTTCGCGCGCGGGCGACATCAAACTTGGCTTGGACCACTCAGAGCCCGAGTACTCGAATCTCTCTTGGTTCGCAATGCTATTTTCAGCAGGCATGGGAATTGGCTTGATGTTTTACGGCGTGGCAGAGCCCGTCATGCATTTTATGTCGCCGCCCAAGGGCGACGGCGCAACGATAGAAGCTGCACGCGAGGCAATGCGCCTGACATTTTTTCACTGGGGCCTCCATGCTTGGTCGATCTATGCCATCGTGGCACTTATTTTGGGCTATTTTGCGCATCGTCATGGGTTACCATTAACCCTGCGTTCAGCGCTCTACCCTTTAATTGGCGAGCGAATTTATGGACCATGGGGTACTGCGGTCGATGTGTTTGCTATTTTGGGCACGACTTGTGGTATCGCAACAAGCTTAGGTTTGGGTGTTATCCAAATCAATTCAGGCTTGGGGCATTTGTTCGGAATCCCCATTAGCCCACAAATTCAGGTGTTGTTGATCATGGGCACCATGGCGCTAGCGACCGTCTCGGTTATTATGGGCTTGGATGCCGGTATCAAGCGCTTATCTGAGATCAATATGAGCCTTGCAGCGTTGCTGCTCATTGGTGTGGTTTTAACCGGGCCAACGATTCTGATCTTTCAAACCTTTATGCAGAACGTCGGCGATTACCTCTCCGAAATCGTTTCTAAAACCTTCAATCTTTATGCGTACGACCCAACTGATTGGTTAGGTGGTTGGACTATTCTTTACTGGGGCTGGTGGCTCTCATGGGCGCCATTTGTCGGCATCTTTATCGCGCGAATCTCTAAGGGGCGCACAATCCGAGAGTTTGTGTTCGGTGCCATGCTGGTTCCTTGCGTCTTTAACCTGTTTTGGATGAGTGCGTTTGGAAATAGCGCAATTGACCTAATCCACACTGGCGAGATGGCCAATCTCGGTGAGTTGGTTCAACAAGACCAGGCCGTCGCGTTGTTTAACTTTCTCGAGAGCTTGCCGATGTCCACCTTGTTGTCGGTAATCTCACTCGCTATGGTAGTTGTATTCTTCGTCACATCGGCAGACAGTGGCGCACTGGTATTAAATATGTTGTCGTCCAAAGGTGCCAGCAATACCGCTATTCCTCAGCGTGTTCTATGGACGGTAGCGATCGCGTTAGTAACCACGGTCTTGTTATACGCTGGCGGTTTGTCGGCCTTACAAACTGCCTCAATCGCTGGCGCACTGCCCTTCTCTGCGGCATTGCTATGGGCAATTTATGGCTTTTTCAAAGCACTTAGAGCAGATGTGTCAAAACGCGAGGTCGAAGCAAACCTGCAACCCAACATCGTTCAAGCACGAACTGACGATTGGCGCGATCAGATCAGTAATCTATTGAGTTTTCCAGAGCCAAGTGAGGTCAAGCGATTCTTAAAGACGAACGTTAAGCCCGCGATGACAGATTTTGCGCTTGAGATCAAAACGCATGGTGTGAACTGTGAAATAAGTGATCAAATAAGCGACAAAGGAGAAATTTCGCTGCGAGTTCTGCAAAATAGTGAAATGGACTTTGTGTATCGTGTGATCTGCGCTGACGTAAGCTCCAATTCCTCTTTGCCTACGCTCAAGTCCGAGGCAAACGCTATTGAGAGCATGGTACAAGCCGAAGTTCACTTGAGCGAAGGTGGACAAGGTTATTGTGTGATGGGCTGGACAAAAGCGCAGATTCGAATGGATATCATTGCCAGATATGGCAATCATCTTAGGTTTCTAGAATCAATATAAATACTCCTGAATACGTTTTCTCTCTGGCTAGAGTGATTAGTTGAAACTCGCTCAATACTTCGTGACGTGGTTGACGTGCCTCTCTGGGATGCCCATCGCAGTCATTACCACGCGGTCAGCAATAACGGCGCTCTCATAGACTAAAAGTTCAATCTCAAACAAATACTGTTTTTGACAGAATTGGTTTCTTATTCTCTGTCATTCAATGCCGCTCAAATAAACCTATTTAGGCGGCATTTTCCTATTACGAGCAAATTTGGACATTAGTCCAATTGAGGTCTACACCATTGCTCTACTATCGTGTGTGCATCGATGCCGCAAGTCGGTGTCGAATCTGTGTCGGGGGGATACGGATGGATGCGATCACGCAAATCAGGAGCGCGTGGAATTGGAGAAGTTGTTCTTGTAGTCCCTCGACTGACTGAACTTAATTGCTAGGAAGCAGGAAGGAATACGATGACAGGCTATACTCGCGCAAATGCGTGGAACTCAGGCGGCACATTCAACAATCAGGATTTACTTTGGTATGCCAAAGGTGTCGGGGTTATGCAATCTCGCACACTGGATGATCCAAATAGTTGGTGGTTTTTTGCCGCCATTCATGGCGAATACGTCTCTGGAAAAGAAACCGGTTACCCGGGCTGGGCATACATTCCGCCTGCCCCCAGTGTGCCGACGTCGCCATTACCCTCACCCGATGTACTGAAACAATACTGGAACCAATGCCAGCATCAGACCTGGTATTTTCTACCTTGGCATCGCGGATATCTGATTGCGCTTGAGTTGCAGCTACGCGAGGCAATTGTGAGTCTGGGTGGCCCAGAGACATGGTCGCTGCCCTTTTGGAACTACCTGGGGCCTGACAACGAGTATCATATTCCTCCGGCTTTTACTGAGAAAAAACTACCAGATGGCGACGACAATCCCCTGTTTGTGGATGCCCGGTTCGGCCCTAAAAACGACGGCAATATCTATGTTCTCAGTCCACCAGTAAATCAGGATTGCCTCGGCAATGACATCTACACCGGCAGCAGCCCGAATACCCCGCGCCCCGGTTTTGGTGGCCCAGAAACCGATTTTTGGCATGGCGGTGGCCGCTCCGGAAACTTAGAAAGTAACCCGCACAACCTTGTCCACGTTGAAGTTGGCGGTAACGCACCAGACAACAGCATATGGGGATTGATGTCAGACCCAGGTCTGGCCGCGTTGGACCCGATCTTCTATCTACACCATTGCAATATTGATCGCCTCTGGGCTGTTTGGAACGCAAGAGGTAATGAAAATCCAACTTCAGACAAATGGCTTAAAGGCCCCGCCGCCACCGGTGACCGTGAGTTTGTGATGCCGAAACCGCAAGCTACCGCCTGGGTATTCACGCCGCAAGATGTCGATGCCATGAGTAAGGTTGACTATACTTATGAAGGACTTAGTACCGACGCTCGTGCCAGTGACACCATGTCACCCGTACAAAAGCGGCTTATTCGATTGGGCGTCAACCAGGTGGAGGCAGCAACTATGGCACCGGATACCGAAAAATCCAGCACCGAACTCCTTGGCACACACGACCAGACACTCAAGGTTGGCAGTGCTGGTGTCCGAGCTGCAGTAAAACTCAACTCTACAGTCAAAAACACTATGTTGGAAACCTTGGCGAGTGCCGCCAAACAAGCTCCAGATCGTGCGTATTTACAGCTCGAAAATGTTCGCGGCACGCGTGATGCGAATACGCTGGATGTGTATGTGAACGGCAAGTCTGCCGGTAGCATTGCGTTGTTTGGTCTACGTCGTGCCAGCCTAAAGGATGGTGAACATGGTGGTTCCGGTCTCAGTCTTGAGTTGGACATCACCGACATCATTGATGCTCTGCACCTTGAACAGGCGTTTGACGCCGACTTGTTGGATGTCCGCATTCAACCAGATCAATCGATTTCTGACGGTGAAGAAATCAGCATTGGTCGGATTGGCGTCTACCGCGAAAACGGCTCGTGAGTAACGTGATTCAAACACGCCGCTGCATTAGCAGTGGCGTGTTCGGATTGAGTGCCGCAGCGTGGGCATTTCTAATTCTATCGCCCAGTATAAAAGGACCGGAAACGGGTGACGCTGTCGTTGGTGCAATGTGCATCAATGGCGTTCTAATTACACAAACAGAATCTGCCGCCCTTCTACAAGTGTTTACCATCACTAACCTATTCGGCTGGGCCGTGATGATCGTTGCCATGATGTTTCCCACGTTGATTAGCCCACTCACGTACATCGCTGAGCGGAGTTTTCGTCATAAGCGCCTCGGCTTGATGAGTGTGTTCTTGCTTGCGTATTTGCTCATCTGGAGCATGGCTGGCGTCGTGTTGATGTCTGTGTCTCTGCTGCTGCGACAAATTTTCAGCGCACCGTATTTTGGATTATTCATCTCGATGCTGTTTATTGCACTGGTCTGGCAGTGTTCGCCGCTAAAGCAACTGTGCTTGAACCGTAATCACCAGCATCCCGCAATGCGTGCTTATGGACTGGCTAGCTACCAGGATGCTGCCCGGTTTGGTTTCGCTCATGGCGTGTGGTGCGTTGGCTCGTGCTGGGCGCTCATGCTGTTCTCTACCGTGTCCGTAGTCGCGCATCAGCCAATAATGCTGTTACTTATGCTCATTATGCTGAGTGAGAGCATGCAAGTGCCTCGTCCGCCAAGTTGGGAATGGCGGTTGATTCCGGCACGGAAGCTACGTGGTCTTGCCATGCGCTGACTCCACGAACTTTACGTCGCGCGTTTAATGGTCTATTGTCAAATAAAAGACAGCGACAACGAGAGGAGAAATCATGCAACGACGCAAATTTCTCAGTGTCTCCGGCGCGGCCATTGGAACCACGCTGGCGGCCGGAGTGACACAAGCAGATGAATCAAACTCCAAGGCATATTCCACATCGGAGTCCATCGCAACAGCCGATTGGAAAGCGCTGCGAGCGTTATTTCCGCTGACACGCGACTACATTCAATTGGCCACTTTCTTATTGGCCTCACATCCACGCCCAGTTGCGGCCGCGATAGAACACCATCGACGTGAATTCGATAAAAACCCAGCTGATTATTGGCACGCACATTATCAAACCATCGACACCGAGATTGCGGCATCGGCAGCACGCTATATGGGCGGTGACGGCGAGCAAATCGCCTTAACTGATAGCACGACGATGGGTTTGGCCCTTGTTTACAGCGGCCTAAAACTCGCACCTGGACAAGAGATCCTACAAACCACGCACGATCATTATTCGACAGATATGTCGCTGGCGCACCGAGCAGCGCGCACTGGCGCCAAAGTCCGCCAAATAAGCTTGTATGATGACCCAGCACAAGCGAGTCTCGACACCATCTTGGCGCGACTCAGGCAAGGCATATCCGCTAAAACCAGTGTCGTCGCGGTCACCTGGGTGCACTCTTCGACCGGGGTAAAATTACCGATTCGCGCCATGGCTGATGTCATCCAGAGTGTGAATAAGAAACGTGCTGCGCAGGACCAGATTTTATTTTGCGTCGATGGTGTGCATGGCTTTGGAATCGAAGATCAAGACATCAGCCAACTGGGTTGTGACTTTTTTATTGCTGGCACCCATAAGTGGATTTTTGGGCCACGTGGTACCGGATTGATTTGGGGTAACGACAAAGCTTGGTCTCGGTCAGAAGCGGTGATCCCGAGCTTCAGTCGTTCTTACGATGTCTGGCTAGGCAACTCCACACCTGATCAGGTTCCGGTTGGCGAACATATGTCACCTGGCGGGTTTCACTCCTTCGAACATCGTTGGGCCCTGCCGGCTGCCTTTGAGCTACATTTACAGCTCGGCAAAGCAAATGTTCAACAACGTATCCATGAATTAAACACGCAGACTAAGCAAGGCTTGGCCAAGATGTCGCACGTCAAACTGTATACGCCGATGTCCACAGAGCTGTCGTCCGGACTAGTGTGTTTCGACGTCAGGGGACGCGCACCGGAAGCCGTGGTCAAACAAATGCATGATCAAGGTGTGATCATGAGTAATACGCCCTACCGTCAAAGTTATGCTCGGTTTGCGCCTAGCTTATTGAACAACGAGGCTGAGATCGATCAGGCGTTGGCTGGCATTGCCGCCATGGCGTGATGCTCTAATCATCGACCGCCGCTGGGCGCTATCAAAAATACACGCTGGCGCCTTTAACTGCGATCTCCGCATCAATATCGGCGCGCAAGAGTAATTCATCGCGTAAGGCAACAATGGCTTTTTGTTCGCCGTGTACTAGGCAGAACTTCGGTTTGCCTGCGAATGCTTTGGCCCATTTTACTAGCTCGTTCTGGCCGGCATGAGCTGAAAATCCGCCGACGGTGTGAATCTGCGCGTTGATTACCATTTCTTCGCCGAAGAACTTCATCCGTTTTTCGCCATCGACCAATTTGCGACCAATGGTGCCAGCAGCTTGAAAGCCCACAAACACGATATGGGTATTTTCATGCCAAATGCGCTGTTTAAAATGATGTCGAATCCGGCCACCGGTACACATACCGCTGCCAGCAATGATGATGGCTTTGGATTTGCGCTCGTTGATTAAGATCGATTCCTCCACCGACTCAGACACAGTTAAACACGGCAGGAA
>JAUHZM010000159.1 GCA_030426005.1 Gammaproteobacteria bacterium | reverse complement strand
GGCGATTCTCATCTTTATCGCTGCGGCGTATTTTATTGCCCATGGCATCAGCCTTCAGGTTTGGCTACTGATTGGCATGCTCGGCTGGGTACTTTTTACCCACCTCATGCTGGGTATGACGCTCGCGCAATCGCCGTCAGGTCGACGAAAAATATACGCTGGGGTATGTGGTCTGCTGATTGCAGCAGGATACGCTCAAGCGATCCTGGTAGTACTCTACTGGGCGCTGGCCGGACAATTCGTTTTTGTCGGCTGTGCACTGGCAATTCTGGCTTGCGCCACCCTGTTGTGGCCGAAAGCGATCCGCGAACTGCTCACCGCGTTTCAATCAGCCCCCGAAGAACAGTTGTTCTAGGGCAGTGATAAGCTGAGTAAATGATAACGATCTGATAGGTAAAAGCGATCAAAACAAGGTAAAATGCGCGCAACTATCGGGGTCGTTGCCCCGACACGATACTGATCATGCACGTATTATCCGTAGGCCTAAATCACACCACTGCTCCTGTTGAGGTGCGCGAACGCGCGGCCTTCGCGGCTGAGCACCTGGACGAAGCGCTGGCCGACATCGCAAAACAGACGGACATCGAAGAAGCGACGATCTTGTCGACCTGCAATCGAACGGAAGTGTATTGCCACGTATCTGATCCGAAAATCGATGCCGTGCGACGTTGGCTATGCGACTATCATGCGCTGAACCCAGACCACGTTAACCCGTATCTGTACACCTTGCCAGACCACCAAGCCGTGCGTCATGCGTTTCGCGTCGCATCGGGATTGGATTCAATGGTCATCGGCGAGCCCCAGATTCTAGGGCAAATGAAGACCGCCTTCGCCACCGCGCATAAAAATGGCACTACCGGCAAAGTCTTGAATCGATTGTTTCAGCATACTTTTTCCGTGGCTAAAGAAGTTCGCACCAGCACGCACATCGGTAGTCACGCCGTGTCTGTTGCCTACGCTGCGGTAGCGTTGTCTAAGCAGATTTTCTCTGACATCTCAAAGCAAACGGTCTTGTTGATCGGCGCAGGTGAAACCATTGAGCTGACCTGCCGCCACCTGTATGCACAAGGCGTGCGCGACATCATTATTGCGAATCGCACCGTGTCCCGCGCCGCCGGTCTAGCGGCTGAGTTTGGCGCGACCGTGATTTCACTGCATGAATTGTCGACTCGTTTGCCGGACGCCGACATGGTGTTTAGCTCCACCGCCAGCACGCTACCCATCCTCGGCAAGGGTGCGTTTGAAAGCGCCTTGAAAAAGCGCCGCAACAAACCGATGTTTGTGGTGGATTTAGCCGTGCCACGCGATGTTGAGGCCGAAGTAGGCAACTTGAATAATGTGTACCTCTATACCGTCGATGATCTGAATCAGGTGGTTAATGAGAACTTGAAATCCCGACAATCTGCAGCGCTCGAAGCGGAAAAGATTGTTGAACAACATACCTTGAATTTTATGCACTGGTTCGACAACCTGCAGTCCATCCCGACACTGCGGCAGTTACGTGACCGCACCAGCCAGATCACC
This sequence comes from Gammaproteobacteria bacterium, assembly GCA_030426005.1. Classification (GTDB taxonomy): domain Bacteria; phylum Pseudomonadota; class Gammaproteobacteria; order Arenicellales; family Arenicellaceae; genus Arenicella. Next base: position 5,649 of record JAUHZM010000159.1, on the reverse strand, counting down.
CAAGGTGAACTGGAGATTGCGCAACGCCGTTTGCAGGCTGGCGACGACCCAAACAAAGTGTTAGAGCATTTTGCACACGCTTTGTCACAGAAATTTATGCATCATCCGACCGAATCACTGCGCCAAAAGCATGACGACCGCTTGCTCGAAGCAACGCGTGAGCTGTTTGGCCTGGATCGCAGAAAGTAATCGCATAACAACAATAAAACCCTTTTAAGAGAACGCTTTGTGAAAGATTCGATACGTCTAAAATTAGAAAACCTGGTCGAACGTCAGGAGGAATTGAACGTCCTGCTGTCGCAGCCCGAAACCATGAGCGACCAAAATCACTTCCGCAAACTCAGCATTGAGTTATCCGAAATCGGTCCGGTGATTGAAAACTACCTCGAATACAAAGGCCTGGAAGACGACGCCGAGGCTGCTCAAATGATGCTCGAGGAAGACGACAAAGAGATGCGCAAAATGGCGCATGATGAATTGCAGGAGATCAAAGGGCGACAAGAAGTCCTGCTGGCTGATCTGCAAAAGCTGTTGCTGCCCAAAGACCCCAATGACGATAACAATATCTTTCTAGAGATCCGTGCTGGCACTGGCGGTGACGAAGCGGCCATCTTCTCGGGCGATCTGTTTAAAATGTATCAATCGTATGCGGAGTCGCAAAAATGGCGTGTTGAAGTGCTCAGCAAGAACCTTGGGGAACATGGCGGTTACAAAGAGATCATCTCGCGTATTGAAGGCCATGGCGCCTATTCAAAGTTGAAGTTTGAGTCGGGCGCTCACCGCGTTCAGCGCGTACCCGAGACCGAGACGCAGGGGCGTGTGCACACGTCAGCGTGTACGGTGGCGATCTTACCCGAGGCGGACGGCGTAGATGACGACATGGAAATCAATCCAAGCGACCTGCGTATTGACACCTATCGCGCATCCGGTTCCGGTGGTCAGCACGTCAACAAAACAGATTCAGCGGTTCGTTTGACGCACTTACCAACTGGCACCGTGGTGGAATGTCAGGACGAGCGTTCGCAGCATAAAAACAAAGCACGTGCCATGTCGATGCTCAAAGCTAAAATCCTGGATGCCGAGCGTCAGGCCTTGGAAGCAGAACAAGCGGAAACGCGTAAGAGCTTAGTTGGCAGTGGTGACCGTTCGGAACGTATCCGTACCTATAACTATCCACAAGGCCGCGTTACCGACCATCGAATCAACTTAACTCTGTACAAGCTAGACACTATCATGGCTGGCGACCTGGGCCAGATTGTGGACCCGCTGACCACCGAGCACCAGGCTAACCTACTGGCAGAATTGGGCGACGATGCCTAATGTGCAGTCAGTCGGTCAGTTACAAGCAGCTGATTGATCTCGGCTACCAACGATTATTTGAGCACAGCGACACACCGCGTATCGATGCCGAATACTTGTTACAGCACGTAACCGGCCAATCCATGGCGTGGTTGATCGCTTGGAATGATTCGTTCGCCAACAAAGACCATGTTTCAGCCTTTCTCGCCTTGTTAGAGCAACGCGAGCAAGGCATGCCGATCGCCTATCTGCTTGGTGAAAGAGATTTTTGGACGCTCACGCTCACCGTGAATGAACATGTGCTCATTCCTCGCCCCGACACTGAAGCGCTGGTCGAATGTGCACTAGACAAATTGCCAACAGGTCAAACGCTACGCTTGCTTGACCTCGGGACCGGTAGCGGCGCAATTGCGCTGGCCTTAGCAAAAGAACGCCCGCTCACCAAAGTAATTGCAGTCGATAAACACGCTGAAGCGCTCGCCGTGGCGCAACAGAATTCAGATCGCAATTCAATTACCAACGTTGAGTTCCGACAAAGCGACTGGTTCGACCAAATCGACGGACGCTTCCACCTGATCGCGTCCAATCCCCCGTACGTTGCCCCCGGAGATCCACATCTTAACCAAGGTGACTTACGCTTTGAACCAGCCACTGCGCTGTCGTCCCCAAACCATGGCTTAGCGGACCTGGAAACGATTATTCAAACAGCGCCCGAGTATCTACACGCCGATGGTTGGCTGCTGGTGGAACATGGCTTCGAGCAAGCTGATAACGTCAGCGAGCTTTTTCTACACAACGGATTTAGTGACATTCAGCTCCAACGAGACCTAAATGGGCTACCACGCTGCACTGCTGGCAAACTCAAGACTCTCTAATGCAGTGCGTGTAATCCCCACATCGGCATGTGGCTAATCCCCCAACTGTGACTTTATGACCTTGTAGGGCCTCGGCAGCCATTCACAGATACAATCGATTTACCCCATATAAAACAGTCAGTTACAGGTTATTGAAACCTCTCAAGTTGACGATGGCACGCTCTATGCTTGATTCAAAGCATCTTGACTAACGCAAAAGGAGAAACGAACCATGATCGAAACTATTCTTGCCATCATTCATTTGGTACTCGCGCTTTGGGCAATCATCAATATTCTGGGTGCTAAAGTCGGCCTTGTTGAGAAACTCTTGTGGTTGGTACTGGTACTCGTGTTGCCGTTAATCGGCCTCATTATCTGGTATTTTGCCGGCCCTAAATCGGCTTAACCAGCGCACGCACACTAAGGCCTGAGGCTCACAGATGACCGAACTCGACTTAAGCAAACAGAGTCAACAACTGGCGCAGACCACGTCCGCGCTGGTTGTTCGGTCTGTTTCAATAACCGGAATCTTTATCATTTTAGCTGTATTTGCACTACACGCTGCGGCAGACATATTGATACCGATCACCATCGCTTACTCGCTGAATCTACTACTGTCACCATTGATCAGAAAACTCGGTAAGCTAAGAATTCCAGCGCCATTGAGTGCCGCTGTCGTGGTGATTAGTTTCGTTGGTATCTCGGTCTTAGGTATCTATGCCCTGTTTGAACCCGCCGAGGAATGGATACAACGTGGGCCGCAATTAACGGAACAAGTGAAGCACAAGATCCGTCCAATGTTGGGTTCGATTGAAGGCGCACAGAAAGTCGCTGCGGGCGTGGATACCTTGATCGATGATAAAGTCGACCAAGAACCGCCATTGAATGTCAAAGTTCAACCCGACGTGAGCCGCGCCGAACGTATGCTAAGCAGTACTTCAAGTGCGTTAGCCAGTATCGGCATTGTGGTTGTGCTGCTTTACTTTCTGTTAGCCGCCGGGGACACTTTTTTGAACAAATTGGTATCGATCATACCGAAGTTCAAAGACAAACGTCGTGCCGTGGAAATCATTCGAGAAATTCAGCGCGACACCTCGCGCTACCTAATTACTCGCACGCTCATCAACATTGGTTTAGGGGCTGTGGTCTCGTTTGCGCTGTACATGCTGGGTATGCCAAACCCAATACTCTGGGGCACCATGGCAGCCGTACTGAATTTCGCTCCTTACGTTGGCCCAGCGATCAGCCTATCGATCATGACAGTCGCTGCCATTATCAGCTTCGACACCTTGCCCGAGGCATTACTCGTGCCACTGACCGTATTACTTATCAATATTCTGGAAGGCGAGTTTATTAGCCACCACCTGATCGGGAAACGACTTGCACTTAGCCCAGTCATCGTGTTTATGAGTATCGTGTTTTGGGGCTGGATCTGGGGCGTTGCAGGCGCACTTATGGCAATCCCGATCATTGCCGCAATCAATGTTGTTTGCCAACATGTTGATTCGTTGAATCCGGTTTCTGAATTCATTCGTGATTCGGACGACTGAGTAAGACCAGAATAGTCGACATGAAATTGCTAAAACTCTTACTACAAGCCGCTAAACAATGGTATCAAGACGACCCATGGCGACATGCAGCGACTATTGCATACTATGCAATATTTTCTCTGCCAGGCTTATTAATCATTATCATTTGGACGGCGGGCACCTTGTTCGGACAAGATGCAATACAGGGCCAGCTTAGTCGCAACCTGGGCGATCTTTTGGGAGACAACGGCGCTCAAGCCATTGAATCGCTGATCGTCAATGCGCGACTCGATCAAGAAAACCACTGGATGAAGGCTTTGGGCATCGGCACTCTGTTGTTCGGTGCTACCACCCTGTTTTTACAACTCCAAACCTCATTGAATTCTATATGGGGCGTTCGTTCGGCGCCCAAACATGGTCTGATAAAATTTCTCGCCGATCGCGCGACATCCCTCGGCATTATCATCGTCATCGGATTCTTACTGTTGATATCACTGATTATTTCAACGGTTCTATCGGCGTTTGGACTCTGGTTTGCCGCGCTCTTTGGTGAACACGGATTAGTCATCATTCGGGGGCTGAACTTGGTTATTTCGCTCGCGGTAATTAGCCTTTTATTCGCGATCATGTTCAAAGTGTTACCCGATGTTGAGATCAGTTGGCGTTCAGTCTGGGTCGGCGCGCTATCAGCCGGACTGCTTTTCACTCTCGGTAAAACCGTACTCAGCCTTTATTTTGCCTACAGCAACCCGGGCAGTGGCTTCGGCGCCGCCAGTAGCGTGATACTGATTATGCTTTGGGTCAACTATACGTGTCTTATATTGTTCTTTGGTGCCAATCTAGCACAAGCGTATGCGGTCTCGCATGGGCACCCGATCAAGCCCTCGGAACACGCGACCTGGATCAATGCTTCCACGTCCAAAGAATAAGAAATCGTTTTCTGTCATATCATGAAAACGGTGGCAAGCTAGCCACCGTTTCATACAACATCGACGCACTCACGGTATTGGTGCAAGCGCTAAGCAAACATCCTGCTAAAACTCATATTCAACCGTCGCAGTAATGGTTCTCGGCGCCGCGTAAAATACCGTTGTATTGTCTTCCAAGCCGAGTCCACCTGCTGATGGGCAGGCTGAAACCCCTAAGCAATAGCCAGATGTTTTAATATCTTCATCTGTGAGGTTTTTACCGTGCAGACCAAATTTCAGCTTTTCGCTATCGCTCATCCACACAATACTGGCATTCACTATATCGTGAGCCTCTTGGTCCATGACTGGCGTAGGCAGTTCAAATTGGAATATTTCACTCTTGTAACTCCAACCTAAATTCACCATGTATCGCCCGATTTTCAGATCGTCTGTATAGCTAAGCCCGAGGTAGACCATCGTGTCAGGTGTATTCTGTATCTCCCGTTCACCCGAAACATCAACGCCATCTAATATCCATTCTTCAATCTCGGCATCGAGTAAGCTCACGGCAACTTTGGCCGAAAGTTTGTCCGTTAACAAGAAATCACCTTCCAGCTCCAAACCGTTAATCTGTGATTTACCCGCATTTGTTACCGTGCCTACAAAGCTGTCATTATTACCGTCGCCAGTCGTGTCAACGCCAACCGAACCCGGTATTTGTAGGTCTCGATAGTCGGAACTAAAAAGCGCGATATTAGTCTGCGCTCGACCATTCCAGAAGCTTGATTTAAGGCCTAATTCAAACGAGTCTATCGTTTCTGGCTCATAACCATTCTCGACCGACGGTGTATCAAAATTGGCACCGCGAGGGTCGAAACTACCAGCTTTCCAGCCTTGGGTGTAACCAAGGTAAACATTGGCATTATCATTGATTTCATAACTCAGGTTTAGCCGCGGTGAGAAATCATCGAAGGTGCGCTCAGCTGAGTAGTCACTGGTCTTCGCTACTAAAAATGCGTTGCTGTTACCAAACGCAGGCGACCCCATCCCTAAATAATT